>JAJZVB010000014.1 GCA_021845885.1 Pseudomonadota bacterium | reverse complement strand
ACCGACATGTTGAAGACGTTCGTGCACAGCGGCGACGAAATGCATCCCCTTTCCAATTACGAGGCCAGGCTTTCCGAAGCTTCTTCACTCGTGGAGATGCTGGAAAAGGGAAAGCCCCGCGTGATCAACGATCTTTCCCTTTTCGCCGAAGGCCGCCACGAGCATACCCGGCGCATTGCGCAAGAGGGGCATGTGTCGAGCTATACCTTGCCCATGTATGTCAGGGGCGCATTTTTCGGCTTCGTCTTCTTCAATTCGCGCGAACGCGCGCCCTTTACCGAATCCATCCTGAACCGGCTCGATCCTTTCGGTCATCTGGTCGCGCTCACCGTCATTTCGGAGCTTTCCGTGATTCAAACGCTGCTTGCCACGGTCAAGACGGCCCGGGACATGGCGCATTTTCGCGACGACGAAACCGGCGCGCATCAGGACAGGATGTCGCGCTATGCCAGATTGATCGCCAGGAAGCTCGCCGGGAAATACGGCTTCAGCGACGAATACATCGAGAATGTCTTCATTTTCGCGCCCTTGCACGACATCGGAAAAATAGGCGTGCCCGACCAGATCCTGCTGAAGCCCGGAAGGCTGAGCCACGAGGAATACGCCAGGATGAAATCCCACACGACGAAAGGGCGCGAGATCGTCGACCGCATGATCGAAAATTTCGACCTGGATGGGCTCGGCCATGTCGACATATTGCGCAACATCGCCGAATTTCACCACGAATCCATGGACGGAAGCGGCTATCCGGAAGGACGGCGCGCCGGAGACATACCCATCGAGGCGAGAATCGTGGCTGTCGCCGACATATTCGATGCGCTGACGAGCCGCCGGCCTTACAAGGCGCCGTGGAGCAACGATGAAGCCTTTTCCATGCTGGGCCAGCTTTCGGGAGTCAAGCTCGATCCCGATTGCGTTTCCGTTTTCGTCGAATCCAGGGCTGAAGTGGAAGCGATCCAGCATCAGTTCGAGGAAAACCCATTCGGCTAGTGCGAGATGCTGCTCTCCGGATTCACTTCGCCGGCGCGCTTCAATGCGAATTCCGTCAGGACAGGTCCGAAAGTTTCAAGGATGGCCACCGAACCCAGGATGATGGCTGAAAGTTCCTTGGCGAACTCGGGATAAAGTCTGGAAGTTTCCTCCGTGAGGCCTATGGCGAGCCCCGCCATGGGCACGAGCGTCAAGCCGAGCAATGCGGTCTGTCTCGCGGAAAGGGAAGAGAAGGGCGCCAGAACGAGGAGGCCTGCGGATTTTCCGATGAACCTGACGGTCACGAAGCAGAATGCCGCCCACCATACCGAGGCGAGCTCCTTCAAATGCAAGTTGGCGCCCGCGATGACGAAAAGCAGCACGAAGAAAATCTCGCCGCCATGGCCGAATTCGATCTTCATGATGTTGTCCCTTTCGTCGAAATTCCTGGCCATGATGCCCAGGGCGAGCAGGGTGAGGAGATTGGAGCAATTGAAAATTTTGGAAAGCCCGATCGCCGAAATGATCAGCCCGACCAGCAGCGCGAACTGCAGGCTTTCCCGCCTGCCCAGAAGGCGAGCGATCCGGATGCAGGCATGGGAAAGCAGCCAGGCGAGCAAAAGGGAAGCTGCCGCCTGGTAGAAGGGCTGGATCAGGATCGTCGACCATTCGGCCTGCTGCTTGTAATGCAGGAAGGGCAGCAGCATGGTGTAGGTGAAGAAGGATAGGACATTGTTGATCGCGACATGATTCAGCGCGCGCCGGGTCACCGGGCCTTCCGATTTGAATTCGCGTACGACGAGCAGCACCACGGCAGGGGAGGAGGAAATCCCGATGGCTGCGGCAAGCGCCGCATGGAGTTTCCCCACATGGAAGAAATTCAGCGCGAAGAAGATCATGAAAAACGCCAGTCCGGCTTCCATGAGGCTCGCAAGGATCACGATGCTGTCTTTCCTCAAGGCCCTTAAATCGAGCTCCATGCCGAGCTGGAAAAGAATGAGGCCGAGCGCGATGTCGGTGAAGATCTTCGCATCCTTCAACATGTTTGCATCGAGCAGATCCAGCATGCTCGGGCCCAGCAGGAAGCCGGTTGCGACGAAACCCGTGATCCTGGGCAAAAAGCCGGTGCGCTGGGCGAGTTCTCCGCCGACGATGCCGACCAGCAAAATGGCGCCGAAGAGCAGGAAATTGTTGCCCGTGAAGGGCCAGTGGGGAAGGAAGCTGAATGG
Source organism: Pseudomonadota bacterium (assembly GCA_021845885.1). Lineage (GTDB taxonomy): Bacteria > Pseudomonadota > Gammaproteobacteria > Burkholderiales > JABEVD01 > JABEVD01. The sequence goes on along the minus strand of JAJZVB010000014.1, from coordinate 22,981 downwards.
CATAAGGTTCTCCGGAACAGATTCGATTTTAGACCGAAATGGCATGCTTGAAATTCCGGACACCATCCCCATCTCATTTCGACGTTTCAACACAGGAGTCATAAAGCATGCAGAACGAACCGATCAAGGAAACGCTGGGCTTCCAGGCCGAAGTCAAACAGCTCCTGAATCTCATGATCCATTCCCTTTACAGCAACAAGGAAATTTTCCTCCGGGAACTCGTGTCGAATGCATCGGACGCGACCGACAAATTGAGATTCGAGGCGCTGACGGACAGCGCGCTTTTCGAGGAGGATTCGGATCTCAAGATCAGGATTATCTTCGACCGGCAAGCGAAGACCGTCACGATCTCGGACAACGGCATAGGCATGTCCAGGCAGGAAGTGATCGACAACATCGGCACGATCGCGAAATCGGGCACGCGCGAATTTTTCGGCAGGCTGACCGGAGACCAGGCGAAGGATGCCCATCTCATCGGCCAGTTCGGCGTCGGATTCTATTCCTCTTTCATCGTCGCGGAAAAGGTGGTCCTCGTCACGCGCCGCGCAGGTCTCACGCCGGAGCACGGGGTGAGATGGGAGTCGAGCGGAGAGGGCGATTACACGCTCGAGACTGTGGAAAAAGCTTCGAGGGGGACTGAAATCACCCTGCATCTCAGGGAAGGCGAGGAGGATTTCCTGGATGGCTGGCGGATCAAGTCCATCATCAGGAAATATTCGGACCATATTCCGCTGCCCATCGTCATGGTCGAGGAAGGCAAGGAGGAAGTCGTCAATCAGGCTTCGGCCCTTTGGGCGAGGCCGAAAAGCGAGATCAGCCAGGAGCAGTACGACGAATTCTACAGGCATGTGGCGCACGACTCTGATGCGCCGCTCGCGCATGTGCACGCCAAAGTGGAAGGAAAACAGGAGTACACGCAATTGCTCTACCTGCCTTCGCGCGCGCCTTTCGATCTTTTCGACAGGGAATCCAGGCACGGCATCAAACTCTACGTCAGGCGCGTGTTCATCATGGACGACGCCGAACAATTGATGCCCCAGTACCTGAGATTCGTGAAGGGCGTGGTCGATTCGAACGATCTTCCCCTCAACGTCTCGCGCGAAATCCTCCAGGAATCGAAGACGATCGAAGCGATCAGGTCGGGCTGCGTCAAGAAGGTTTTGTCCATGATCGAGGATCTCGATGCCGATAAATACCGGACATTCTGGAAGGAATTCGGAAGAGTATTGAAGGAAGGGGTGGGCGAAGACTACGCCAACCGCGAGAAAATAGCGAAGCTGTTGAGGTTTTCATCGACCCATAGTGACGCGCAGGACGAGTCTGTTTCCCTTTCCGATTATGTTTCAAGAATGAAGGAAGGGCAGGAGAAGATCTACTTCGTGACTGCGGAGACTTTCGCAGCGGCGAAGCACAGCCCTCATCTGGAAATCTTCAGGAAGAAGGGGATCGAGGTGCTGCTGCTCTCGGACAGGGTGGATGAGTGGCTGGTTTCCAATCTGCACGAATTCGAGGGCAAGCCCCTTCAGTCCGTGGCGAAGGGCGACCTTGATCTGGGCAAGCTCGAGGACGAAGCCGAAAGGAAGGAGCAGGAGAAGGAGGGGGACGAATACAGGGAACTCGTGGAAAAGATCAAGACTGTCCTTGCCGAGCAGGTGAAGGATGTGCGCGTGACCTTCCGCCTCACCGAATCCCCGGCCTGTCTCGTGGCGGATCAGTACGACATGGGCATGAACCTCGAGCGGCTCCTGAAGTCGGCCGGGCAGAAAGTGCCGGCATCCAAGCCGATACTCGAAATCAATCCCCATCACCCCATCGTCCAGAGCCTCAAATACGAGGAAGAACGCTTTTCGGACTGGAGCCATATCCTTTTCGACCAGGCGCTGCTTTCGGAAGGGGGGCAGCTCGAGGATCCTGCCGGATTCGTCAAGCGCCTGAACGGCCTGATGCTGGCCCTCTCGGGAAAATGAAAAACCGCCTTCGGGCGGTTTTTCAGCCCTCATGCTCTTCTTCAGGACCGAGCACACGCAGCAATTCCTCCAATGTCGTCAATCCCTGATCGACTTTCGCGATGCCATCCTCGATGAGCGATTTGATCCCCGTCTGCTTGGCCATCTGGTCCATGTCGAGTCCTGTTCATTGACAGAAGGCATGGCCGAATCTTCTTTTTGCATGTGCTTTCCTCAATTCACCACCAATAGCGCCCCTTTTCCGCCAATGGCCGATTCCAGCGGACAGCCCCAGCAATTTTTAAAACCGGGCAGCGTCAGATCATGAATTTCGCTTTCAATTCCCCTGAGCGCTTTTCGTATCCCTTCGTGGAGAATGGATGGAAGCTTGTCATATACAAGCATGCCGACTATCCCTTTCCCGAAGATCCTTTCGGCACGCTTGTTGGCTGCGACGATCAATCCTTCCTCGTCCACGCCGATCACCCCGTTGGGCAGGCATTCCAGCACTTCCTGCGATATTTTCAGAAAGCCCAGGGTGCGCAATGCTTCATCGGTCTTGGCCTTCACCATGCTTTCGAGCGCAGCCTTGGATTTGGACAGTTCTTCGTTGGCCTCGGCGAGTTCCTTCATCAGATGATCCCGTTCCTGCTTCATTTCATATCTCTGGAAAGCCTCCCTGATGTTTTCCCGCAAATATTCGTCTTCCCAGGGTTTGGTCAGGAACTTGTAGACTGCCCCTTCGTTGATGGCATCGGTGACCGATTTCAAATCGGTATAGCCGGAGAGCACCAGGCGTATCGAATCCGGATGCAATTGTTTGGCGCGCCTGAGGAAGTTCACGCCGTCCATCTCGGGCATCCTCTGGTCGGAGAGGATGACGCCGACCTCATTCGCCGCCATGAGCTGCAATGCTTCCCTGGCGCTCGTCGTTTTCAGGATGCGGTAGCCGTCGCGTCGCAATACCCTGAAGAGCGCATTCAGGATGTTTTCTTCGTCGTCGACCAGCAGCAGGGCTGGCGAATCCGCATTGACTGCTGCCTGGGAAGTTTCAAGCCGTTTCCCGGAAACGAGCATGCCGGTTATCTCGCCGACGGGAACAGGCTTCGAAAAATAATAACCCTGAATCTCGTCGCACTGTTCTTTTTGCAGGAATTTCAATTGGGCTTCCGTCTCCACGCCTTCGGCGATGACCTTCCGGTTCATGCTGTGCGCCAGCGCGATCACCAGCTTGGTGATTGCCGCGTCATCGGGGTCGATGGTGATGTCGCGCACGAAAGACTGGTCGATCTTGAGGCTGTCGATCGGGAATCTTCTCAGGTAGCTCAGGCTGGAATAGCCGGTGCCGAAATCGTCGAGCGAAATCCGGAAGCCTATCCTTTTCAGTTCCTGCAGCATGGGAATGGCTTCGTCAGGATTGGACATGACCACGCTTTCGGTCACCTCCAGCTCCAGGCATTGCGCTTCTATTTCATTCAGGCGCAATCCCCGCTCGATCGTATGGGGCAGGTTCTTCTGCTGGAACTGCCGAGCTGACAGGTTGATTGCAATGGCGATGTCTGGATGTCCATGGTCTTTCCAGTGCCTGATTTGTGCACATGCCGTATCGATCACCCATTCGCCGATCGGCACGATCAGCCCGGTTTCCTCGGCGAGCGGGATGAAGTCTCCAGGAGGAATTTGCCCCAATTCAGGATGGTTCCAGCGGATCAGCGCTTCCGCCCCGACGATGTGCCCTCGCAGCAAATCCACCTTGGGCTGGTAATAGAGCTCGAATTCTTTGCGCTCCAGTGCGCGCCTCAAACCGTTTTCCAGCTCCAGCCTTTCCAGCATGCGGACATTCATTTCGGGTGAATAGAACTGGAAGCTGTTTCCGCCCAGTTCCTTGGCCCGGTACATGGCCGCATCGGCATTCTTGATCAGTTCCGGAGGAAATTCTCCGTCCCTCGGGTATATCGCTATGCCCAGGCTGGCTGAAATGGTGATTTCCCGCCCGGAAATCAGCAAGGGCTGCATCAGGGAATCGAGCAGTTTGCGCGCGAGCAGAACGGTATCCTCTTCATTGGACAAATCGGACATGACGACAGCGAATTCGTCTCCTCCCAAGCGGGCAGCCGTATCGCCTGGGCGCAGGCAATGCGAAAGCCTTCCGGCCACTTCGCAGATCAGGGCATCGCCTGCGTCATGTCCAAGGCTGTCGTTCACCAGCTTGAACCTGTCCAGATCCAGCAGCATGACGGCAATCCATCGCTGTGCGCGACGGGAATGGATCATGGACAGCTCGATCCTGTCTGAAAGCGAACTGCGGTTGGCAAGCCCCGTCAGGCTGTCGTGGGTAGCCTGATATTCGAACTGCGCCTCAAATCGCTTGTGCTCCGAAATATCCCTGAAAAAACCGAGCATGACTCTTCTTCCATCCAGGTTCATGGAAGCCGCCTTGATTTCCACTTCCCTGATCATGCCGTCTTGGGTGACGACCTGCGTTTCGATCGGCTCCCCCTCTCTTGTTGTGCGGTGCCGCTCGAAAATGCTGGATACTTCTCCGGGCTCGGGAGGATGCAGAATCTTCTGGGATTTCCCGATGATTTCGGATTTTTCCCAGCCGACCAGCTTTTCCATCGCGTGGTTGACGTCGATCAGCTCGCCGGTTTCGGCATCGGCGAGCGCTATGGCGTCGGTGCCGTTATCGAACAGTTTGCGGTAGCGCTCCTCGATTTGTCCGAGCTCCTTTTCCGCCTTCAGGCGTGCAGCGCCTGAACGCAGGTTGCACACACCGTAGGACAGATCTCCGGCAAGCTGTTCCAGCAACCCGACTTCTTCTTCCCGGAATGCGTCAGGCTCGGATGCGTAAATGGTCAATACGCCGAATGCATGGCCATCATGGACGAGCGGAAGAGCGATACTCGACTGGTAGCCGCGCTCGAGCGCCGCACTACGCCACGGGCGCATATTGGGGTTTTCCATGCAATTCTGATTGATCTGCGTGGTCCCTGTCCGAATCGCCATGCCTGTCGGACCTTGCCCCAATTCGTTGTCTCCCCAGGATACCTTGATCGAGCTCAGGTCATGTTCTTCATGGCCGGATTGCGCGACCGGCTTCACGGTTTTTTCTCCGTCCTGTTCGGCAAAGCCTATCCAGGCCATCAGATAGCCGCCGGTCTCCACCACCACCCTGCACATGCCTTCCAGCAGTTCATGTTCTTCGGCTGCGTGGATCAGCAAAGAATTGCACAGGCTGATGGTTTTCAGGGCGCGGTTGGTTCGCTGCAGGTCGTGCAGGGTTCGATGGCTTTCAGTGACATCTTTCAGCGTGAACAGCAGCAGGTTCACCCGCCCTTTAGAGTCGAAAATAGGAACAAGCGACAAATTCCAATAGGTTTCCCCCCATTCCGGATGGTCCGGGAATACGAAGGGGCGGCCATGGGCATGGAAAGGAATGCCCGTCTCGACGACCTTTCTGCAGTCTTCGATGAAGGGCGAAGGATAGAATTCGAAATGGTTATGCCCCTGGAATTCTCTGATGTCCCGCCTGCAGGCATCGGCATAAGCCTGATTGACCCGGATGAAATTGAAATCCCGATCCAGCAGGACGATGCAATCGTGCGTGTACCGGTATATCTGCTCCAGTGTTTGATCGGATTTCGGAATTTTCCCGCCGGCTATTCGTTCATTGCCCATGGTTTTCCCCTTATTATCGAGCCCGGCTTGTTATATGTTAACGATACCACATTGCAATAAAGACGCGCATTGGTCTTTGAAGTTCGAACATATTGAAATTAAATTTTAATCTTGTAAGATACTTTCTTGGCTTCGATGTAACAGGTCGATCGAATTTTCAGAAGACTACGGTTTGTGTTCGCTGCTGGCGGCGAATATCTCTTCCATGGTGCCTGCTCGGCAACGGAATGCCTCCAATACTGCCGGGTCGAAATGAGAGGGCAGGGTGCGCCCATCCCCATTGAGGATGATGTCCATGGCTTTTGCATGCTCGAATGCAGGCTTATACGGACGTTTGCTGCGCAGGGCATCGTAGACATCCGCGAGTTGCATGATACGCGCCGGCAAGGGGATCGCCTCTCCCCTGATGCTTCCGGGATAACCGCTGCCGTCCCAGCGTTCGTGGTGACCCAAAGCAATGTCATACCCCATCTTTAAGTAAGGAGAAGAATTGTTCGCCAGAATCTGGGCTCCAATGGTGGTATGACTTTTCATGATCGCCCATTCGGCGAGCTCGAAACATCCGGTTTTCAGCAGGATATGGTCAGGGATGCCGATTTTTCCGATATCATGCATGGGACTGGCGTAAAAAATGAGGTCACAGAATTCCTGGCCCATTCCCATGTGTTTCGCCAGCTCATGGCTGTAGTGGCTGATTCTCTTCACATGGTCGCCAGTCTCGTCATCGCGAAATTCCGCTGCGCGGATCAGGGTGAATATCGATTCGACGAAAGATTCCTGCAACGCACTGGTGCGCTCCTGCACCTTGGTTTCCAGTATCTGGTTGTGGCTTTCCAAAAAATCGTTGAATTCCTTCAGTCGCAGCAGATTGCGTACGCGAATTTGCAGATCCATGTGGTCGATGGGCTTGGTGAGGAACTCTTCGGCCCCAGCCTGCAGTCCTTGCAAACGCGACGTCCTATCTTCCAGGGCGCTTACCAGGATGATCGGTATCGACTGGGTATCCGAGCCCATTTTAAGTTTTGTAACCACCTCGAATCCAGTCATGTCCGGCATCATCAGATCCAGCAGAATCAGGTGGGGTTTGAAGGTTTTTACGACTTCCAGAGCCTGCTGCCCGTTTTCGGCCAGAGCCGTTTCAAGTCCTTCGCGTTGAAGGAGGGCTTCAAGCAGATAACGCGTCTGCGCATCGTCATCCACGACGAGTACCCGGCTCCTGGCGTCGCCTGCCAATGTTTTGGAAGCCTGCTGTAGGGTATCGATCGTCTGCGCCGCTTCGGCAGTCGCCGAGTCGCTTCTTTCGGCCAGTTTACGAACCTCGTCCGCCTGAATTTCTGTGATGGTGTGTTTCATCGGATTTCCTTTTGATTGAAACCGGTCGATGTTTCGTTCCTGTTGTTCGAAAATTCGGTTCAGGAGAAAGTATTTTATCCATTCTGTTCAAAATGTCCAAACTATCCGTTATACTGCATCCAGGAGGCAATCATGGTGTATATGACAACGGGCGAAGCGGCGCGCATGCTCGGTGTGGGTCTGAATACCGTCAAACGCTGGATAAGCAGTGGTGATTTGCGGGGTATTTGTACACCCGGCGGCCACTGGCGCATTTCGAAAGACGATCTTTACGCATTCATGCGGGCGAATGGCATGCCGATTCCGGACAGGAACAAGACAACTCCGGCGCGCGTGCTCATTGTCGATGACGACCCATCCGTGTGCACGTTGCTTGAGGCTGTACTGGAACAGGCTGGTTTCCCTTCGGAAGTCCAATGCGCCCACGACGGCTACACGGGGCTGATGCGGATTGGCGCATGGCGGCCGGATGTGCTGGTGCTGGACATTCTCATGCCCGGCATCAACGGCCTGGAGGTGCTGCGCCGCATCAGGGCTGATTCTGATCTCAACGACATGGTCATCGTTGTGGTCACTGCGATCTTTGATCAGCCTGATGTCATTCAGGCTGCGCGATCCGCCGGGGTGGCTGCCATATTGCCCAAGCCAGTGGAGGTGCGCCGGCTTCTGGACATCGTTGGTGCATGTCTGGCTTCGCCGGTCGCCTGCCCTGACGAACAGCAGGGGGGTGGGCATGTTTAGATCAAGGCTGGGTCTGCGGTTGAGCGCCATTCTGGGCGTGGTCCTGACACTGCTGCTGGCCGGCGAACTGACATGGCTTGACCAAAGCAATCGCCAAAACATGGATCTGCAGGCAGAGCAATCCGCTGAACAGTCGGCGCTGGCGCTGGAAGCCAGCCTGAAATCCATCATGTTGGCTGGCGAGGGGCCTATTGCGCACGACTGGCTGAAGCGTATCAGGCAGACGACCGACTTCGATGATGTGCGCATCTACCGCCGCGACGGCACCGAGGCTTTCGTGGACAATGCCACCATTGATCATGTTAACGCCTGGCTGGGCAAAAAACGCTTTGAACACCATGATCGAGAGGTCAAACCGGGAACCGTCTCGCCGTCCCTCGGGAAACCGTTCACTGCAGCCGCTGCCGGAACCGAGACCAGAATCATCGAAAGCGGCCGACTGACCCTGCTGCTGCCTATCCGCATTGAGAATGCTTGCATACGATGCCACGGCTATGACGGAACCCCTGTGAATCCCGTGCGCGGCGTGCTCAAATTGTCCGTGCCGACGAGCGCCTTGACCAAGGCCATTGCCGATCAGCGCAGGGGAATCCTCGGGTCGGTTGCCGCTGTTATCCTGCTGACGGGACTGTTGCTGATGTGGTTGTTGAACCGCGAGGTGGTCCGGCCTATCGGCCTGCTGCAGGCTGGCGCGAAAAAGATCGAACAGGGGGACAAATCCTGCCGCGTGACGCTGGATCGCACCGACGAATTGGGAAGTCTCGCGAATATATTCAACGAGATGGTGAGCCATCTGCAGCAGCAGGCGATCCGGCAGACGACCATTTCCGAAGCTGTCATCGGGCTTTCCCGCGAACTGGTGGACGAGGTGGTGCTCAGGAAGATCGGTGAATTGGCCATGCAATTGACTGGTGCGCGTTATGCCATGCTGTCTTACCTGAAGGAGGGCGAGAAGCAGTTTATTCCGCTGGGGATGGATAACGCCGCGATGGAGAAACTCAAGGATCATCCGCCACAGGGACTGGGTTTGCTCGGACTCCTGTGGAACGAACGCCAAGTGGTACGTGCGGAACATATTGCCAGGCATCCGAAATCCATCGGCTTTCCAGAAGGTCATGCGCCCATGACCACATTCCTCGGTGTCCCGATCGAGTTTGCTGGAAAGATGATCGGGGCGTTGTATCTGACGGACAAGGAAGGTGGTTGCCCATTTTCCGATGACGACGAGTCGGCCGTGCGCATGCTGGCGTCAAGCTGCGCTGTGGCATTGTCCAATGCACAACAGTTCGAGCACCTGCAAGAGGCCAATGCCGAACTGGAAAATCGTGTGGCGGCGCGCACGAGCGAACTCAATAACGCCAACCGCCTGCTGCGCAGCCATGAAATCGAACTGGAGTTGATGAATGACGAGTTGCGCCATGCTAGCGAGGCAAAAAACCAATTCCTGGCCAACACCAGTCATGAGTTGCGTACGCCATTGAATGCGATTATCGGCTTTTCCGATCTGCTTCTGGTGCAGGCAAAGGAAATGCCGGCTAAACATAAGGAATTTATAGAACACATCAATGTGAGCGGCAAGCGGTTGCTGGAGCTGATCAACAGCTTGCTGGATCTGTCCAAGATCGAGGCCGGCATGCTGGAGATCCATCAGGAACCTGCAATTCCGGGCACCGTACTCAAATTCATGATCAATCACCTCAGGCCGCTACTGGACAGGAAGAGGCTGGAGATCAGTCTCGTCACGCCTGAAGATCGCACAGCCTATCTCGATGCAGGCAAACTGCAACAGGTGTGGGTCAACCTGATTGGAAATGCCATCAAGTTCACGCCGGAGGGGGGGCGTATCGAGGTAGGCTTCGCCATCAACGGCGACGATGCCAATGCCATGCTCGAAGGATGGGTGCGGGATAGCGGCATTGGCATCGAGCCAGCCGATATCGAGCGTATTTTTCAGCCATTTGTCCAGGTCGAGGGGGGATTGACACGCGAGTTCGGCGGCACAGGACTTGGGCTGACGTTGGTACGCCGCTTGCTGGAGATGCAGGGCGGTTCCATAAGGGTGGAAAGCAAGCCAGGCATAGGCAGCCTGTTTGCCTTTACACTGCCTGTGCGGATGGTTGCTGCTGAAGGTGAGGTGATGATACCCGCGCAAGGGCATCAAGCGAAAAAGGCCGAATCCCGGTCGCTCATGGAAGTGGTCGAGGAAGAAATTCCCGAGTTGGCGGAGTTGCCGGTCATTCTGATCGTTGATGAAGACAAGGCTCGCGCTGCCGCAGTATCCGCCATACTGCGGGAAGAAGGCTACCAAGGCGAAATGAGTGATCTGAGCCATGTAGAGCGGCTGGCGGAAGAAAAATGCCCCTTCCTGATCATGGTCGGCATACCGGAGGACCCCGTGGACATTTACCGCCAACTGCATCTGCTGCGCTCGCGCAAGGCCACACGCCATATTCCGCTGGTACTGCTTGGCGGCGACGCCGGGTCGCCAAGTTTCTCGCTCGGCACTGTCGATACCATGGACAAGCAGGTGACCAGGAATGATCTGGTGAATCTGATCACCCGTCACGGGCGTCAAAGTCCGCATGCTCCAGGCATGACGGTGCTTGTGATTGACGATGAGGCCAGTGTGCGTGAATATATCAGGGAATGTCTCCGCGGCCAGGGCTATCGCCTCCTGCTGGCTGCCAATGGACGCGATGGTATTCAGGCGGCCATTGAACACGATCCTGATCTGATCATGCTGGATTTGATGATGCCGGGCATCAGCGGATTTGAGGTGGTTGAGGAACTGAAGCGTCATCCCACGGCCTGTGATATTCCGGTCGTCATTTTCTCGGCCAAGGACTTGACGCGCGAAGAGGTCATGCGGCTTGGCCAGGAAGTGGAAAAGGTATTGACCAAAGGGACCACCGGTCGCGCCGATTTGTTGCGAGAACTGCGATCCATGGAATTGTTGTATCCGGTGCAGGCACGACTGATGGACAGCGTGTTGCGCTGCTACAATTTGCGTTACAGGCAACTTCGTTTGGCGCAGGAATGCAACCGCGCCGAACGTTACGGCCAGACCTTTTCCCTGGTGGGCTGGCAGATGGACGATTATGATGTCTATGTGAAGAAACATGGCCAGCGCTGGGGCGTGGCTGCGCTCAAGGAAATCGTCGAGTTGGTGAATGCGGTCACCCGCGAGGGTGATGTGCTGGTACGCTCCAGTGAAGCGTCCTTCCTGCTGATTTTGACCGGAACCACGCAATCTGTGGCTGAACGGGTGGCCGAGAAGCTGCGATTGCGGATTCGCATCCACAAATTTCCTCTTGCGGGTGGCGAGTTTGGCCATTTCACCGCCTCGTTTGGATGCATGCAATTCGGTATTGGCGCATTCACCCCTGACGATCTGGTGGCGCGACTGAGCGTGTGCATGGCGCTAGCCATGAAATCCGGCGGCGATCGCTGCGTATGCTTCGATGAGGGGGAATCATGAGCAGAATTCTGGTGGTCGATGACAATGCGCTGAACCTGCAGCTGACCTGTATCACCCTGGAGCTTGCCGGACACGAGATTTTGAGGGCATCGAATGGCAGGGAAGCAATTGAGATCACGGAGTCGGAACCACTGGATTTGATTCTGATGGATCTGCGCATGCCAGTGATGGACGGCAAACATGCGATGAAGCATATCAAGACAAATGCGCAGACGAAGCATATTCCCGTTGTCGCGTTGACGGCCAGTGCCATGAAGGGGGAGCGTGAGCAGCTCTTGGCCAGCGGCTTTGACGGCTATATCGACAAACCCATTGACGTGAACACCTTTGCCAGCACGGTAGCCGAATTCCTGCCGGGGTGATGCCTCTTGGTGTCCTGGTTCAATCATCATCGATTGTGCGATCAGGACAGGCCAGTCTCCCGATTCGATCAGGAATGTGATCGTCGAATATCCCTATTTCCTGCGCTGATCAGCTCTTTCAGGAAGGGTCCGACTTCCCTATTTCGATTTCGGCCCTTTTCATGGCCTTTTCCATGTCCGAAATTTCTTCTGTTTCGCCAGGCTTGGGGCCGGTTGCGACCATCACGATCATGGCGATGAAAATGATGACGCCGATGAAAAGATGATCGGCCACCGTGACGACCGTGCCGGCGAAGATGAGGACAAGGAGGAAAACGATTTTTGCGATTTTCTTGATCATGATGAGGGGCGTTTCACATTGAACCAGAAGCAGTAGAGCGCGGGCAGGAATACCAGGGTGAGGAGCGTCGCTACCAGGAGTCCGCCCATGATGACGGCAGCCATGGGAGCCCAGAAGCCGTTCTGCGCAAGCGGGATCATGGCCAGTATCGCGGCTGACGCCGTGAGCAGGATGGGTCTGGCCCGCCTCACCGTGGATTCCACGACGGAATCCCATGAAGAGAGCCCTTCGGCCATGTCCTGCCTGATCTGGTCGACGAGAATCACGGAATTTCTCATGATCATTCCGCCCAGCGAGATCATGCCGAGCATGGAGACGAATCCGAAGGGAACATGGAACAGCAGCAGCGACAGCGTGACGCCGATGACGCCGAGCGGGGCGGTCAACAGCACGATGAAGGTGAGCTGGAAGCACTTCAGCTGGAGCATGAGCAGGGTGACGACAAGGAAGGCCGTGAGAGGAAGGACCTCGGCGATCGACTCCTGCGCCTTGCCGTTGTCTTCAGCCGCTCCACCCATTTCCAATTTGTAGCCTTCGGGGAGCCTGATCGAAAAAAGTCTTTTCATGATTTCGGCATTCACGTCCGGGGCCTGCGCCCCGTCCCTGACATCCGCCCTGACCGTCACGACAGGCAGGCCGTTCTGATGCCAGATGATGCCTTCCTCCACATCGTCGTTGACCGTGGCAACCTGGTTCAGCGGCTCGAATTTGCCGTCCTTCGCATAAACCATCATCCTGTTGGGATAATCGATATCCCCTCTTTCTTCTGGGCTTCCCCGCATCACGATGCCTATGCTTTTTTCCCCTTCGCGGTAGCGGCTGACCGTGATTCCGCTGGAAAGGATCCTGATCTGGCTCGATAGATTCGATGAAGAGAGGTGTATCGCCTTCGACTGGCCCACGCCGATGTCGTAAATCTTCACATCTTCCCCGGAATCGAAACTGACATTCTTGGTATGCTTGTTTTCCTTGACGATTTTTGCGATTTCGCCGGCAATTTTCCTCAGCTTGTAAATGTTTTCCCCGATCACGCGATACTGGATGGGAAAGCCGACAGGCGGGCCGTTTTCAAGTCTCGAAATCCGGATGCCGTATTCTGGATAATCCGAATCGAGGAATTTTCGCATATCCTTTAATGCCTTCTCGCGCACGGCGATGTTCCCGGCCGTGACCACGATTTGGGCGTAATTCGGGGAGGGGAGTCCGAGATCGAGCGGAAGATAGAAACGCGGCGTGTTCCCGCCCACGTAGCTGGCGAAGGCGGATACCCCGCTTTCCTGGGCCAGGCGCCTTTCCACCCCCCTGACGACCTTTTCGGTGGCGGCGAAGGTCATGCCTTCCGGCAGCCAGACATCGATCAGCAATTCGGGGCGGTCCGATGGCGGAAAGAATTCCTGCTCGACTTTTGAAAAACCCAGAACGGAAAGCAGAAAGGCCATCAATGTCGCGCCGATGACAAATCCCCTCCGGTCAAGGCACCATATCAGCAGCTTCCTGAAGAGGGCATGGATGCCTTTTCGGTACAAATCCTCCTGGGGGGTGTGCACATGGCTTTCCTCGAGCAGTCTGGAGCCCAGGTAGGGCGTGAAGATCACCGCCACCAGCCATGAGACGAGAAGCGAAATGGTGACGACGATGCAGAGCGAGAAGGTGTATTCGCCTGCCGAAGACTTGGCGATCCCCACCGGCAGGAAGGCCGCAGCCGTGATCAATGTGCCGGTCAGCATGGGAAAGGCCGTGCTCTTGTAGGCGAAAGTGGCCGCTCTCATCCTGCTCCAGCCTTCCTCTATCTTCACTTTCATCATTTCCACGGCGATCATGGCATCGTCGACGAGGAGGCCCAGGGCGATGATGAGCGCGCCCAGGGAAACGCGCTGCAGGTCGATGCCGAACAGCTTCATGAGGACGAAGGTGCCCGCCAGAACGATGGGGATGGACAGGGCGACCACCAGACCCGCACGCGATTTCAGGGTGATGAAACTCACTGCGAGCACGATGAGGAGCGCTTCAAGCAGCGATTTCATGAACTGGCCTATCGATTTCCTGACGGCATCAGGCTGGTTCGCGATGCGATGGATCTCGATTCCCGGGGGAAGATGCAGACTGATCCCGGACATGATCGCATCGATGTCCCGGCCTGCCCCGATGACATTGTCCGAAATCGATATCGCGAGCCCCACGGCATCCTGTCCGTTGAACCGCATCTTGAAGTTGGGCGGGTCGACATACCCTCTGTAGACATGGCTGATGTCGCCCAGCCTGTAGGTCTTCTTCCCGGCATGGATTTCGAGGTCCTGTATGGATTTCAGCGAATCGAAATCCCCGCTCACGCGCATGCGCACCGTATTGTAATCCGTGACGATCTTGCCCGATGGCTGCATCGCATTGCGGTCCCTAAGCAGGGAGGCGAGCGCCAAGGGATCGATGCCGAGTCCGGCAAGCTTTTCGTTGGCAAATTCGATATAGATTTTCTCTTCCTGGACCCCGATCAGGTTGATCCTGCCGACATGCTCGACGCCGAGAATCGCCTGTCTCGCCAATGTGGCCTGCTTGGCCAGCGCTGCATTGCCAGCCGTTTTCGACGTGAAGGCGTAGATCAGGCCGAATGTTTCGCCGAAATCGTCATTGATGACCGGGCCTTTCATGTTTTCAGGCAGAAAAGGCCGCAAATCGGCGAGCTCCTTTCTGACGTCGCTCCACGCATGCCCAAGCTTGGAAGGGGGGATCGAGTCCTTGAGCGTGACGAAAATCACGGCTTCTCCGGGTTTGGAATAGCTGCCCACATTGTCGAGCCAGGGCGTTTCCTGGAGCTTGCGCTCGATCTTGTCCGTGACCTGCTGCGCCATTTCCTGGGATGATGCGCCCGGCCAGCTCACCTGGATTGTCATGACCTTGAAGGTGAAATCGGGATCCTCTTTCTGCGGAAGCAGGGAATAGGCGTACAGCCCGGCTGCCACGATGGCGAGGAGGAAATAGAGCACCAGCGTCTTATGGCTGAGCGCCCATTCCGATAGGTTGAATTGGCTCATTCTTCGGTTTTGTGTGCCGCTGAACTCGTATTATAAGCCATCGAGCGGCATGTCAAGCCGGCAGCTTTGTCTTCAGGCATTCGAGCAGCGCTGCGCATTGCTCGTCCGTTCCGACCGTGATGCGCAGGTACTGCTCTATCCTGGGCAGCCTGAAATGACGCACGATGATGTTGTTTTCCCTGAGTATCGACGCGACAAGCGATGCCTCATGATCGGGATGCGTGGCGAATACGAAGTTCGCCTTCGAGGGCAGCACGGAAAACCCCAGCGCTTCAAGACCCTGATTCAGCTTCTCGCGGCTGATCATCACGGTTTTTCTGGTCGCTTCGAAATATTCCCTGTCCTCGAAAGCGGCGACGGCGCCTGAAATGGCGAGGCGTCCCAATGGATAGGAGTTGAAGCTGTTCTTGATTCGCTCGAGGGCTTCGATCAATTCCGGATTTCCCACCGCGAAGCCGACCCTGAGCCCAGCCAGAGACCGCGATTTCGAGAGCGTCTGGATCACGAGCAGGTTGGGGTGACGCTCGGTCAGGGAAATGGCCGATTCCCCGCCGAAGTCGATATAGGCTTCATCCACGACGACCACGGATTCCGGATTGGCCTTGAGCAGCCTTTCTATCGCCCCGGTTTCGAGCACGCGGCCTGTCGGCGCGTTGGGATTGGGAAAGATGATCCCGCCGTTTTGCCTGAAATAATCCTCGATCCTGATCCCGAAATGTTCGTCCAGGGGAACGGTCTCGTAATCGATATCGTACAGCCTGGCATAGACGGGGTAGAAGCTGTAGGTGACGTCGGGAAAAAGAACGGGTTCATCGTGCTTCAATAGGGCATGGAAGGCATGGGCCAGCACTTCGTCGGAGCCGTTGCCTACGAAGACCGAATCGGCGCTTATGCGGTAGAAGTCGGCTATCGCCTTCTTCAAACGGCCGGCATCCGGGTCGGGATAAAGCCTGAGCCCGGAATTCGCTTCGTTGTGCAGCGCAAGGAGCACCTTCGGGGAAGGCGGGTAGGGGTTCTCGTTGGTGTTCAACTTGATCAGGTTCTCGATCCTGGGTTGCTCGCCGGGAACATAGGGGGTGAGGTTCTTGACGGCATCACTCCAGTATCGGTTCATGTTCGGTTCATGTGCAAAATTTCAATTTTAACCCAACTTGCGCCATACGCTTGCGAGCCATGGCTCGGTGGGAAGATTGATGGGCCGATAATAATGTTCCAGTTCGCAAAATCCCGCTTCGGTCATGAGGCGCCGCCAGGATTCGACGTCGTGATAGCAGCCATAGCGGCCGTTCTTCCAGCCCTCCTGGTTTTCCCCCCTCGGATTCGAGCTGAATAGCACGCTCCGCGCCTTGAGCGCAGCATGCAGTTCCCTCAATACGCGCGGCAGTTCCCGGAGCGGTACATGGAATAGCGATGCATTGGCGAAAATGCCGTCGAAGCGGCCTTCCGGCAGATCGAGCTTGAGAAAATCCTGCTGCCAGACTTCGCAGCCGCTGTAACAGCGCGCCATTTCCGCGAATTTCCCGCATCCGTCGAGCCCGATGGCGAAGTGCCCTTTTTCCCTGAAAGCCCTGAGGTCGCGCCCCGGGCCGCAGCCCAGATCGAGTATCGAAAAGGGCGCGTTTCCAGCGATGTGTCTGAGAAGCGCATCGATGTTCTGGCTGACGTCGTGATCCTTGGTGCCCTCGAAGAAAGCTTCGGCGCGAGAGGCGTAATGCTCCAGCGTGAGAAATGAAATGCTTTCCGGGTCGCGCAGATCGAGCGTCACTGGCATTGCCTGCCGTTCAAAGTGCAGGACCATACCGGCTGGCCTTTTTCGTTCCGCTCGGTGATCAGCCACCCGCTCCCCCTTTTTTCCAGGGTCATGAAGCCGAAATCCGAGGTGGAATGGAAGCTTTTCACGATGGCGCCCGGAAAGGGCTCTGCGCCTTCAGGAAGGTTCTGCGGCAGCGCATCGTCGGTTTTCGTTCCGGAATTGCCTGAAACGAATGTAACCGGGTAGTTGCTTTTGAAGTCCAGGGCCTCGTAAAGATGCACGTGGCCGTGAAAGGCGGCATCGATTCCTGAAGGAAAAAGGGTCTTCTTTTCAGCTTCCTGCATCGCCGATTGAAGCGCCTCATTTCCGGGGTGAAGTTTTTCATGCCATTCCGAGAAGCCCAGGACGGGATGATGGCTCAGAAAGAAGCTGTGCGGGAATTTTTCCGCAAGCCTTTCCACGGCTTCGAATTGCGATCGATAATGCCCGTTGGAGACGTCCGCCGACGAATCGAAAACGATGACCTGGGTGTCTTCCGAAAGCGCGACGGAATAGGGCTCGCTGTAGTCCCGGCAGGAATCGGAAGGTTCTGCTGCCAGGAAGCGGAACCAACCCTTCCCGGCCCTGAAGCAGGCCTCGTGGTTCCCCCGCACGAATACCCATGGGGCAGCCTTGAGCAGCCTGTCCGCGGGAGAGAAGAAATCCGCATTCCAGACGTCATATCCGTAGCCATGCGGACTTCCCTCGCAGCCTTTTCGTCCTTCCGGACAGGGCGTTTCCCGGTAAAGGTAGTCGCCGACATGGATCACGAGGTCGGGTTTGAATCTCGCTGCGGCCCTGCTGATCGTCTTGAATGGCCATTTTTCAGGATCGTTGCAATCCTGGAAAACGCTACCCTTCATCCTGCATCCGGTGTCACCCAGTACGACGATCCGTCTGGGCTCTCGTACCGGCACCGGCAAGCGGATTGTTCCTGAAATGATGCTTTTCGTGTCCGCAGGGATCTGCGCTTCGCAGACCAGAACGGGAAAACCATCCCCGGGCTGCACGCGCGCATTCATGGGCTCTTTTTTGCCGTCGAAGCTGATTTCCGGGCAGGACGATTTCGAGGTGATGATGCGGGCGTAATCCCTGTTTCCCGCTTTCAGGACATAAGCGATCTCCCCCCGCGAGGGGAAGGGCATGGCCAACAGGATGGCTATGAGGATGGCTGCGAACGGTTTCATCTTCCGGGCCGGGAAAGGGACTGCGTATTTTAGCCCGTTTCGGGCCGGCAAGGAATCCTAAAGCATGGACATCCCGGCAAAGGCGAAATTGAATCCCATCCACAGTGCGGCGGCAATGCTGAAAGTGACCTTCCTGTCTCTTTTCGCATTGAACCGGTTCTGGAAAAGCGTGAAGGCATAGCCGCATGCCGCACCGAAAAGCAATCCCCAAATGAAGTGTTCGAACTTCATGCCCCATAAAAAGCCTTCAGTTGCGGCATGGTGCGAGATTACGGGAGTGAAAAGGCCGGTGACGGCGCCGAAGGCGAGCCATCTCACCATGTAATAAACGAGATCTTTTTTCAGGTTTTCATCAAGATGCATGACATGCCCCTTTCCTGAAAAGGTCCGGCAAGGAGGAAACCGGACCTTGCGTGGCTTAGACTTGCGCTGCTGCCTCCAATTTGCCGTGACGGGTCATCGAAACCGCCAGGATCACCACATAAGCTATTCCGAAGACGATCATGCACCAGTCAACGAAGCCGCTGAAAGTAAAGGGGTTGAAGGCAAGATGGCCGTCGCCGCCCCAGTTTCCGAATGAACCGCGCCCCACCAGACACATCGTAGCTGCACCAAACACGCTTCCGTTTCCCATGCCGGTCAACATGCCGCCGACCAGGGTTAGCCAAAATGCACGACTTGATAAAGTTCTGCTTGCCATTTTACCCCTCCATCAATTTATGAGTTGAATACCCGCTTTCCCTTCCTCCTTGATATCGCTACAGAAACACTGCGCCAGACCCAGGGTTGGGCGCAAACATCTGTATAACACAAAAACCATCATATTGAAATGGTTTTTATTGTTATTATCAAAAAAACGGGCGACGGATTGCCATGCTAGAATCGAGGCGGAAAGGAATCCCGATTAGGCCTGGGATTTTCTGGAAGAATTTCTGCGCAGTTTTGGAAAAGAAGCTTTCCGGGTTAGAATCCTACAATTTTGTTGGGGCTTGGGAGAATCGAAATGCAGATAGGCGTCCCTCTTGAAGTCAGGGCGGGGGAGAGGCGGGTTGCGGCGACCCCTGAGACGGTGAAGAAGCTTGCCGCTTTCCATTCAGTTCATGTTCAGGCCGGGGCAGGGCTGGGGGCGAACGTCACCGATTCCGAATATGAGGCCGCAGGCGCGAAGATTGTTGCGACAGCCGACGAGCTTTACGCGTCTTCGGAAATGATTCTGAAGGTCAGGGGGCTGGAGGAACAGGAGTTTCCTTTGGCGAAGAAGGGAACCCTGGTCGTTGGGCTCCTGTCCCCCCATGACCGAGACAGGATGGAAGCTTATGCAAGGCATGGATTGACCGCTTTCGCGATGGAATCGATTCCGAGGATAAGCCGCGCGCAGAGCATGGACGTGCTTTCCTCCCAGGCAAACATTGGCGGATACAAGTCGGTGATCCTTGCGGCGAACGCCTACGGCCGATTCTTTCCCATGCTGATGACGGCAGCGGGTACGGTCAAGGCCGCACGTGTCCTTGTGCTCGGCGTGGGCGTTGCGGGGCTTCAGGCGATCGCGACTGCAAAGCGCCTGGGCGCAGTGATCGAGGCATTCGACGTCAGGCCCGCCGTCAAGGAGCAGGTCTTGAGCCTCGGGGCGAAATTCGTCGAAGTGCCGCTCCAGGAGGGGGAAAGCGCGGAGACTGCAGGCGGCTACGCCAAGGAAATGTCGGAGGATTACAAGAGGAAGCAGGCCGAACTCATCCACAGCCGCGCTGTCCAGTCCGACATCGTCATCACGACCGCATTGATTCCTGGAAGGCCCGCGCCCGTGCTGCTGAAGGAAGAGACGGTGAAGGCGATGAAGCACGGTTCCGTGGTGGTGGACATGGCCGTTGAATTCGGCGGAAACTGCCCCTTGTCCGAAAAGGACAGGGTCGTCGAGAAGAGTGGCGTGACTTTGATCGGCTACACCAATCTGCCGGCCATGATGGCTTCCGACGCGAGTTCGCTCTACGCGAGAAACATGCTGAATTTCATCAATCTGCTTTTCGATCCGAAATCCGGGGAACTGAAAATCAACCGGGAGGACGAGATCATTTCAGGCACCCTGGTCTCGATGAACGGCGAGCTGGTCAAAAAGTAAGGAGAATCTTATGGGCGTCGATCCATTCGTCATCAATCTCACGGTTTTCGTCCTGGCGGTGTTCGTCGGCTACCATGTCGTCTGGAATGTCACCCCCGCGCTCCACACCCCTTTGATGGCGGTGACCAATGCGATCAGCGGGATCATCATCGTGGGCGCGATGCTCGCGGCCAGCCCTTCGAAAATCGACTTCGGAACGATCATCGGGGCGGTCGCCGTGACGCTCGCGAGCATCAATGTTTTCGGCGGCTTCCTCGTGACCCGGAGGATGCTCGAAATGTTCAAGAAGAAAAAGAGGTGAACATGTCAGCGAACCAGGTTGCACTCGCTTATCTTTTGGCGGCCGTCCTCTTCATCCTGTCCTTGAAGGGGCTTTCTTCCCCCGTTTCCGCTCGGCGCGGGAATCTTTTCGGCATCACCGGCATGGTCATCGCCGTATTGACCACGCTCACCCTGACCCACAATGTCGCATTGATACTCGCCTGCATCCTGGTCGGGGGATCGATAGGGGGGGCGATTGCGAGAAAAATCGAGATGACGGCGATGCCCGAGCTCGTTGCGGCGATGCATTCGCTGGTCGGCTTGTCGGCCGTGTTCATCGCGGTGTCTGCGCTCAACAATCCGGCGGCCTACGGCATAGCCGGGCCTGACGGTGCGCTCAGGTCCGAGAGCCTGATCGAACTCTTCATCGGCACCTTCGTCGGCGCGATCACCTTCACGGGTTCGGTCATCGCCTTCGGCAAGCTCTCAGGCAAAATCAGGAGCGCCCCCGTTTCGTTCGGCGGGCAACACTGGTTGAACCTGACGCTTGCGATAACCATGCTGGGCTTCGGCGTGACTTTCTATCTCACTCAGAGCTGGACGCCCTTCATCGTCATGACGGCGATCGCGCTGCTCCTGGGCATCCTGCTCATCATCCCGATAGGCGGGGCGGACATGCCGGTCGTGGTTTCCATGCTGAATTCCTATTCAGGATGGGCTGCCGCCGGAATCGGCTTCACCCTCAACAACAACATGCTGATCGTTGCAGGATCCCTTGTCGGGAGCTCCGGTGCGATCCTTTCCTACATCATGTGCAAGGCGATGAACCGCTCCTTCATCAATGTGATGCTGGGCGGATTCGGCGGCGCGCCTGCTGAAGAACAGGCTGCAGGCGGGGCCGCGAGGAGCGTGAGAAGCGGGAGCCCGGAGGACGCCGCCTACCTCATGGAAAATGCCGAGAGTGTCGTCATCGTTCCGGGCTACGGTCTGGCTGTCGCGCGCGCCCAGCATGCCTTGCAGGAAATGACGCATATCCTCTCCGAAAAGGGCATCAAGGTGCGCTATGCGATCCATCCCGTCGCGGGAAGGATGCCGGGGCACATGAACGTGCTGCTCGCCGAAGCCGAAGTGCCCTACGAGCAGGTGCTGGAGATGGACGAGATCAACAGCGAATTCTCTGACACCGACGTGGTGCTCGTGATCGGCGCGAACGACGTGGTGAATCCGGCAGCGAAGAACAATCCGGGAAGCCCGATCTACGGCATGCCGATCCTGGAAGCCTACAAGGCCAGGACCGTCATCGTGGTGAAGCGCAGCATGGCTGCGGGCTATTCGGGGCTCGACAACGACCTCTTCTACATGGACAAGACCATGATGGTCTTCGGGGATGCGAAGAAAGTCGTCGAGGAAATGACGAAGGCGCTCTGACTGGCTATCGCTTTTTGGCGCGGAGCGCGGCTTCGAATGAGCGCTGCGCCCAAATTGCGGCTTCGTCACGGTCTTCCATGATCTCGGCGGGCGCGGCATAGTAGGATAAGGCGACGGTCTTTCCCACTTTCCTGCAGTATTCGAACCGCTTGAGACCGAGCTGTTCGAAATGGTGCGCATTGTGTCCGTCCGCCTTCAGGTAGAGCAGGTCGTTTGACACCAGGCCGAACATCAATCCTTCGCGATAGATGCCGTATCCGCCGAACATTCTCCGGACAGCGATCGGTCCGAATAGCGAAAAAACCTCGTGGACATATTCGGCAAATTCGTTCATGTGGATCCTTCCTGAGATTATAAGCCCCGTCCGGCGCATTTGTGCTACCTTTGTGCTTCGACTCAAAGAAGGGCTGAAATGGACAAGAATATCAGCAATCTCCTGGAAAGAATCAGGTCGCTCGAGACTGAGCTTGAAAACGAGCTCGCGAAAAAGCGCGAGGACCTCAGGTTTTCCATCGAGAACAGGAAAATCCGCTTCGAGCGCGAGATTCTTGCCGAGCACAGAAAGCTCAAGACATCGCTTCTTGCCTACCTCGCCCAATCGGAAATCAAGCATATCCTGGTCGCCCCCGTCATCTATTCCCTGATTCTTCCCTTCCTTCTGCTCGACCTCTTCGTCAGTCTCTATCAGCTGATCTGCTTTCCCGTATACGGCATTCCCAGGGTGAAGCGTCGGGATTACATCGTCTTCGACAGGCATCACCTCGCCTATCTCAATCTCATCGAGAAATTCAATTGCGCCTACTGCTCCTACGGAAACGGGCTCATCGCCTATGTCCGTGAAATAGCGGGAAGGACGGAGCAGTACTGGTGCCCGATCAAGCATGCGAGCCGGCTGCTTGGCGCGCATTCGAGATACAGGCGCTTCGTCGACTTCGGGGATGCTGCGGGCTATCAGGGAATTCTCGAAAAATTGCGCCGCGATTACGGCGAGAAGGAATGATCGGGTTCACGTTTGAGAATGCCGAAGGTATGTCATAATAAGCGCATAAGCGCCCATGCGTTTTTCTGGTAAATTGGAGGCATCATGGAGAATACTGCTCGCTGGACTATCAAGGTTTCAAGGGATACCGATATTGCTCTGCGCACCTATTTGGCCCAGCAAGGAAAGAAAAAAGGCGATCTATCCAAGTTTATCGAGCGCGCCGTTCAGAAAGAGATACTTGCGCAAACCGCAGCTGACGTGAAGCAGCGCAATGCCGATTTGCCGGAT
>JAJZVB010000133.1 GCA_021845885.1 Pseudomonadota bacterium | reverse complement strand
ATTCGAGGTGATCCCGCCTGCCTTCCCATTCGGCGAGCTTTGTTTCGTTCAGGCGTTCGAGCGAATCGGCCTTTTCCCTGATGGCCTTCGCCTCATCCAGGAGGGCTTCAATTTTTGCCTTCCTCTGGGCTATGGCGGACAGGACCGGGCGGTAGAGAAACCGCTTCAGGATCCAGATCAGGATCAGGAAATTGACGATTTCGAGCAGAAAAGTGCTCCAGTCGAGTTCCATGAAATCACCTGTGCAGGAGGTATTCGAGCAACGGATTCCTGAAAAGCACGATCAGCACGATCACGAGGACATAGATCGCCAGGGATTCGATCATGGCGAGCCCGATGAACAGCGTTCTCGTGATCGACTTCTCCGCTTCGGGCTGGCGAGCGAGCGCATCCAGGGCCTGACTGATGGCGCGTCCCATGGCGAGGGCCGGAAACATCACCCCGACTGCAATGGCGAGCACCGCACCGAGCGTTGAAAGTATGGTGAACCAGGTCATTTCATTCATTTTCTTTCCTTTGTTGTGAGGCGATGGCGCCCGAGACGTAAATCAATGCCAGCATGCCGAAGATGTAGGCCTGAACCAGCGCTTCGACGATGTGCAGCATGAGAAGCGGAATCGGCACGAACAGCCCGCCGACCAGCAGCACGAGGAGGGCCGCCATTTCGAGGCTCATGATGTTGCCGAAGAGGCGGACTGCGAGCGCGACGGTCCGGGATACCTCGCTGATCAGGTGAAAGGGGAGCAGAATGGGAGACGGGCTCGTGTAATGGCGCAGGTAAGCTTTCAGCCCTTCGCTCTTGATCCCGTACCAGTGCACGGAAAGGAAAACCAGGACGGCGAGCGCTGCAGTGACCGAAAGGTTGGCTGTGGGGGCGGAAATGCCTGGAACGATGCCCGAGAGATTGGCCACCAGAATATAGATCCAGAGGGTGCCGATGAAGGGCAGGAGCATCTCGGATTTTCCCGGAAGAACCGCTTCAACGGCGTCGAGCATGGCTGCGATGATCCCTTCCAGTACGGTTTGAAGCGGGCCAGGCACGATTTCGAGACGCCTTGTCGCAATCCGGGAAAATGTCAGCAAAAAAAGCATGATTCCCCAGGTGACGACAATCGGCATGCCGATCCAGAACGGTCCGATAGGGAAGAGCATGTTTGTTTTCATCCGCGTTCCCTGACGAAAAGATAGACGTTGAAAATTCCCAGGCCGACCCCGAGCAGGATGAGGCTGACGCTCCATCTGAAAGAATAGCCGGAGACCTGGTCATCCAGCCACTTGCCGAGATAGGCGCCGAGCACGACGGGCAGGACGAAGAGCAGGGCGAGCGTGCCGAGATAGACCGTCTGGGCGATGAGCGAAGGGCGCTCGTCTTCAGCCCGCCTCATTCTTTTCGCCTGCTGTTCGACCTTTCGCCTCAGCTTTTCGTCCATCATCCCGTACTCCTTTCGATCTGCCAAAGGCGCCTCAGCATTTCCTGCTCCAGCCTGTAGATGTTTTCCTTCACGGATCGCGTTTTTTCTTCCTCGGCGAGCAGTTGATCGAGCAGCGTGGTGCTGATCTCCAGATAATTTTTGTCGAGAACGTAACGCCTCGTCACGATGTAGAGCTCGTTTTTCACGAAATAGAGTACGCCGCTGGGCAAGGCGAGGTAGGTCCAGGCATTGTCCGTCAGGAATCGTGCAAGACCGTAGGAAAGCACGGTCATCATGCGCTCGTGGCCGGGGAGAATGCCGAAGCTGCCGGAATCGTCCTGCCCGACGAAACTCGTGACATTTTCCACCTTTTCGTATCCTGATGCGCCCAGCAGATGAAGGACAAAGGCATTCATTCCAGGGCGCCTTTCATGTAGAAGGCATCTTCAGGCATGGAATCGTATGTCCCTTCCAGAATCGCTTCGCAGTCCCTGAGCGTTGCGGAAAGGGGGACCGATGTCCCCGGGATGCCGGTATGCTCGGTCACCACGTGGAAAGGCTGGGTGAGGTAGCGCTGCAGTCTGCGCGCCCTCAGCACGATGCGCCTGTCGACTTCGGAAAGCGCCTCGAATCCCAGCATGGCGATGATGTCCTCCAGCTCCCTGTAACGCGCAAGATGCCCTCTGACATTCGTCGCGACATCGTAATGCCTGGGGCCGACATAAGCCTTGTCGAGGACCCGGCTCATCGATTGCAAAGGATCGACTGCGGGATAGATGCCCTTGGCCGCCTGATCGCGAGACAGGATTACGGTCGTGTCGATATGGGATAGAATCGCGCTCACGGCGGGGTCGGTCATGTCGTCAGCAGGCACATAGACCGCCTCGACCGCCGTGATGTTGCCCTGCTTGGTGGAGATGATGCGCTCCTGGAGTTCAGCCACCTCGCTCATCAATGTAGGCTGATAGCCGACGGTGGCGGGCATTCTTCCGAGCAGTCCGGATATTTCGCTTCCCGCCTGGACGAAGCGGAATATGTTGTCCATGAGAAAAAGCACTTCTGCGGAAAGCCTGTCCCTCAGGTATTCCGCATAGGTGAGGGCGGAAAGGCCTATCCGGAATCGCACCCCCGGCGATTCGTCCATCTGTCCGAAAACCATGAGGGTGCGCGGCATGACGCCTGCCGCCAGCATTTCATGCCAGAGCTCGTGCCCTTCCCTGATCCGCTCCCCCACGCCTGCGAAAACCGATACGCCCTGGTGCAGATGGACGATGGCATGCATGAATTCCATGATCAGGACGGTTTTTCCCACACCCGCTCCGCCGAAAAGCCCGGTCTTGCCGCCCTTGACGAAAGGACAGAGCAGATCGATGACCTTGATGCCTGTTTCCAGGATGCCGGCTGAAACGCTTGTTTCTGAAATCGGGGGAGGAGGGGCGATGATGCGCCTCATTTGTTCCGCCTCCAACGGCGCTCCGCCGTCCAGGGGGCTCCCGAACAGGTCGACGAGGCGCCCCAGGCAACTCGGGGCGACAGGCACTTCGAGCGGCCCGCCCATGTCGTAGACGGGCTGCCCGCGCTTGAGCCCGCTCGTCCTGTGCAGGGTGATCGCGCGTACTTTTTTTTCGTCCAGATGCTGATGGACTTCGAACGTGAAGCGCTCGTGGTCGAACATTGCGCAAAGCGCCTGATGAAGCGGCGGAAGCCTTCTGCAGGCGATGTCGACGACCGGGCCGTGCACCTCGTCGACGAAACCCAGGGGATCGTCAGGATTCATGATTTCATTATAGCCGTGCACCCGGATGAAGCATGATCCGGTTTGCTGCACCGGCTGAAATGCATCTTTAGAAAACAATATCCAGTGAAATCAATATATTTTTTGTGGCATGGAGATTGCTTGGAAAGAATGGGTTCATTTCCTTGCGAAAGGGTAGATCATGAGCGGCCTTGAAATCATCGGAGAAATCGTCCTGGAATTGTGTGTGATCATGTCTTTCATTGCGGTGGAGGAAGTGCTTTCGGAAAAAAAGCCGTCTTTGTGAAGAAATTCGAACGGCGGGGATAATGAAATTAAACGCAATTGAATTGCCGGCGAAATTTCCGCTGGAAAAGATCGAGAAATTTGCCGGCGAAGAAAACGGCTCTGTTTCGGGACGGTTCGGCCAGATCCGCATCAGGAGCGCCTTCCAGCCCATATACAGTCTCGCGCACAGGCGGCCTGTGGGTTTCGAGGCGCTGTTGCGCCCCTATGCCGAAGAAAGGCTGGTTTCCCCCCTGACTCTTTTCGACAGGGTTCGGGATGACGCCGAGAGCGTCTTTCTGGACAGGCTGTGCAGGCTCGTCCATCTGAGGAATTTCCTTTCCCAGGGCGACGAAACCAATTGGCTGTTTCTCAACATCAATCCGAAAGTGACCGTGATCGGCAGGCGTTACGGCGCATTCTTCGCCGATTTGCTCGATGGATATGGAATCCCGCCCCACAGGGTCGTCGTCGAAATACTGGAAAGCCAGATCCAGGACGAGGCCTTGCTTTCGGAAGCCGTCAACTATTACAAGGAGCTCGGATGCCTGATCGCCATCGACGATTTCGGGTCGGGGGAATCGAATTTCGACCGCCTCTGGCGCATCGGGCCGCATATCGTCAAGCTGGATCGGAGCATCATTGCCCAAGCCGCAGGCAATATCAAGGTGAGGAGGGTGGTGCCGAATCTCGTCAAGCTCATCCACGAGACGGGAAGCCTTGCCCTCATGGAAGGCGTCGAAAAGGAAGAAGAGGCGATGATATCGATGAATTCAGGCGCGGATTTCGTCCAGGGATATTATTTCGCCAAGCCTTCAGAGCGGATCTCCGAGGCTTCGCGCGGCATCTGCGCGGTGCTCAGCCTTTGCGACAAATTCAGGCAGGCCGCCGAGCAGGAATCCGATCAGTACCGCAGCGAGCTGCATCCCTATATGGCCGCATTCGCGAGACTGGTCGACCGATTCAGGGCTTCAGGTGACATGAAGCCTGCTTGTGCGGATTTTTTGAGCCTACCCAAGGCCGAGCGCTGCTTCATACTCGACGATGAAGGCAGGCAGATGGGGAGCAGTCATTTGCCCGCTTTAACCCGATGCGCAGAGGACCCGAGATTCATGCCACTTCGTGACGCGAGCAATGCGGTATGGCTGCGGCGTCATTATTTCAGGAGGGCGATGGAAAAGGTTGGCGAAATCCAGACCAGCCGCCCCTATCTTTCGATCGCAAGCGGAAACATGTGCGTGACCCTTTCCATCGCCATCGATTTCGGGGGAAGCAGGACGGTGCTATGCGGCGACATCCTCTGGGACGATTAGGGAACCACTGATTTATTCCCAATTGGGTTGCGTGAAAACGAAGCGAAGCGCAGTTTCGAGGTACGGCCAAATCGAGCGCTCGCTTTGTCGCGCTCCTTGATGTCGTAGGCCCAGCTACGATCTGC
>JAJZVB010000132.1 GCA_021845885.1 Pseudomonadota bacterium | reverse complement strand
AAAGTGCAGCATTCTCGAGACCGAAAAATCCAACCTGCAAAGCGAACTGGAGCGACTCAAGCCTTCGGAAATCCTGATCCACGAAGATGCGGATTTCGAGGATTCGAGATTCTGCCTGAGGCGCCTGCCAGGCTGGCATTTCGACTTCGAATCGGCGACAAAAAGCCTCTCCAGGCAGTTCGGCACGATGGACCTGGAAGGCTTCGGCTGCGAAGCCCATGATCCATCGATCAGGGCGGCCGGCGCACTGCTTGACTATGCCAGGCAAACGCAGGAAAAGGATCTCGCCCATGTCATCCGCCTCAATGTCGAACATGACGACGCCTATCTGCGCATGGATGCGTCGACCCGAAGGAACCTGGAAATCACGGAAACGCTCAGGGGGGAACCCTCACCCACCCTGCATTCCCTGATGGATGCCTGTTCGACGAACATGGGAAGCCGCCTGCTCCGCCACTGGCTGCATCATCCCCTCAAGGACAGGAAAACCATAGAGGCGAGGCTCTCCGCAGTTTCCGATCTGAGGAAGGATTGCAGGGTCATCCTCAAGTGCCTCAAGGGATGTGCCGATCTGGAGCGAATCACTTCCAGAATCGCACTGAAAAGCGCAAGGCCCAGAGATCTTTCAGGCTTGAGGGAAAGCCTCATGCTGATGCCCGATCTCGCCAGGATGCTGGAAAACCGCGATGCCTTGCATCTCGGGGCAATCGGCGCGGCGCTCGCCCCCCCCCCACCGCTTCTCGAATTGCTTCAAAAAGCGATCCTGGACGAGCCTGCAGCGGTATTGCGCGAAGGCGGCGTAATCCGGGATGGATACGACGATGAACTCGACGAATTGCGGGGAATCCAGGATCACTGCGGAACATTCCTCATGGATCTCGAAACCAGGGAGCGGGAAAGGACAGGCATATCGACGCTGAAAGTCGAATACAACAAGGTTCACGGCTTCTACATCGAAGTCTCGCTCGCGCAATCTTCGAATGTCCCCGAGGATTACAGGCGCCGCCAGACGCTCAAGAATGCCGAGCGCTACATCACTCCTGAACTCAAATCCTTCGAAGACCGCGCGCTCTCCGCTCAGGAAAAGGCGCTGGCGCGCGAAAGACGGCTTTACGACGAGCTGCTCGAATCGCTGCTCCCCCATGTCCGGGTTTTGCAGCGCATCGCAGCCGCTGTAGCTGAAATCGACGTCCTTGCCGCTTTTTCCGAAAGATCGCTTGCCCTCAATTTCGCAGAACCGGCTTTATGCGACGAACCCGTCATCAGGATCGAAGAGGGAAGGCATCCCGTCGTCGAAAACCAGATCGAAAACTTCATCGAAAACGATACGTCTCTGGATGGCAGGAAAAGCATGCTCGTTATCACCGGACCCAACATGGGGGGGAAATCGACCTACATGAGGCAGGTCGCCCTGATCGCGTTGCTCGCCCATGCGGGCTCCTTCGTCCCCGCGAGAAGCGCGACCATCGGGGTTCTGGACAGAATCTTCACGCGCATTGGCGCTTCCGACGACATCGCGGGCGGGCGATCCACCTTCATGGTGGAAATGACCGAAGCGGCCAACATCCTCAACAATGCGACCCCATCCAGCCTCGTTCTGATGGACGAAATCGGGCGCGGCACCTCGACTTTCGACGGCCTGGCACTCGCCAGATCGATCGCCAAGCATCTCGTCGAGAAGAACAAATCCCTCGCCCTTTTCGCCACGCATTATTTCGAACTGACCCAGCTCGAGGAAGAACATCCGGAGGTGCTCAATGTGCATCTCGCCGCAGTCGAGCACAAGCATCACATTGTTTTTCTGCACAGCGTGAATTCCGGGCCGGCCAGCCAAAGCTACGGCCTCCAGGTCGCCGCCCTTGCCGGCATCCCGGCCGGCGTGATCAGATCGGCCAGGCAATACCTGTCGAAGCTCGAGGAAAAAACGATTCAAGGCGATCTTTTTTCGAGAAAAGAGCCGGAAATTCATCCCGCCCTCGCCCTCCTCGACGAAACCGATCCCGACGCGCTCAGCCCGAGAGCAGCGCTCGACCTGCTCTACAGGCTGAAAAGGCTATAGCAGCATTTCCTTGAAAATGCCGCGGCTCGCAAAGCGCTTCCTGAGCAGCGCGAGCGCCTCGATCTGGATCTGCCTGATCCTTTCTCGGGTGAGCCCGAGGCATTTCGCAAGCTGTTCGAGCGTCATGGTTTCCTCGCCATTGAAGCCGTAGCGCTTCTCGATCACTTCCCTTTGCTTCGCGCCGAGCTCTTCTATCCATTCGACGACGATCTTCTGCATCTGGGTCTGCTCGAGCATCAGGTCGGGGGGAAGATTCTGTTCGTCCTGTATCGATTCGCCTATCGAAAGCATGGGATCGATGTCGAGCGGCGCATCCAGGGATACCATGCGCTCGTTCTGCCTCAGCGTCCATCTGACATTCTCGACAGGTATGTCGAGGCGGGCCGCGACATTCTCGGCAGTTTTGTCGTTCTGTTCGTTTTCCATATCCCGCATGGTCTTGAGGATGGTGTTCAATTCCTTGACCACATGCACCGGGAGCCTGATGGTTCTGGACTGGTTCATGATGGCGCGCTCGATGTTCTGTCTGATCCACCAGGTGGCATAGGTCGAGAACCTGAAGCCGAGTTCGGGATCGAATTTTTCGAGCGCGTGGATCAGGCCGAGATTGCCTTCTTCGATCAAATCGAGCAGCGTCACCCCGCGATTGACGTAGCGCTTGGCGATATTGACCACCAGCCTCAGGTTGTGCTCGATCATTTTCTGCCTCGCCTTGAAATCGCCCTCCCTGACGAGGCGGGTCAGCCTCCTTTCCTCTTCCACGGTCAGAAGCGCCTTCTGCCCGATTTCGTTGAAATAAAGCTGCGTGACATCGTATCCCCCTTCTTCCCCGTTCGATTCCTGCTGCTCATCTTCCATGGGGCTGGGATTCTGTAGGAAATCGTCTTCAATATAGGCATGCATGGGCTCTCCTAACAATATTTAAACTCTATCTAAATTATTGAATCTATTTTATTTTATTATGATGATGGAAAGCCTTTGCAGATATGGGCGCTATTCTTAATC
Organism: Pseudomonadota bacterium; assembly: GCA_021845885.1. Lineage (GTDB taxonomy): Bacteria > Pseudomonadota > Gammaproteobacteria > Burkholderiales > JABEVD01 > JABEVD01. The sequence goes on along the minus strand of JAJZVB010000132.1, from coordinate 1,888 downwards.
TTGAAAGGGAAAAGCGGAAAGCTGTCCGTCGGTGTTTGTCCTATGTCTTTCGCGCAAGACCTTCACTCGGTATCATTACGCTTTTAGTTCCGGGGACCGGCGATGGGGCACAATCTTTACAATTCATGCGGGCAATTCAATCTTGGAAATTCCGGAAGGCAGGGCCGCTATTATTCCCTTGCCGCCCTCGAAGAAGCAGGACTGGGCAACATTTCCCGCCTGCCCCGCTCCATCAGGATCGTGCTCGAAGCCGTTCTGAGGAATGTCGATGGCACCCGGATCACGGAAGAACATGTAAGGCAGTTGGCGAGGTGGAAGCCCAATGAGGCCAGGGTGGAAGAAATTCCCTTTCTGGTCGCGCGCATCGTGCTTCAGGATTTCACGGGAGTGCCCCTGCTCGCCGACCTCGCCGCAATGAGGAATGCCGCGCAAGCCCTGGGCAGGGATCCGAAAATCATCGAACCGCTCGTGCCGGTCGATCTCGTCGTGGACCATTCCATCCAGGTCGACCATTACAATTCCCCTCGCGCACTCGAGCTCAACATGATGCTTGAATTCGAAAGGAACAGGGAGCGCTACGCTTTTCTCAAGTGGGGCATGCAGGCTTTCGAAACCTTCAAGGTCGTCCCGCCGGGAATCGGCATCGTCCACCAGGTCAACCTGGAATATCTCGCACGCGGCGTGCTCCACAAGGACGATGTCTACTTCCCGGATACGCTGGTCGGAACGGATTCCCATACCACCATGATCAACGGCATAGGCGTCGTGGGCTGGGGCGTCGGCGGGATCGAGGCGGAGGCCGGGATGCTCGGCCAGCCCGTGTATTTCCTGACGCCCGACGTGATCGGCGTGAACCTCAAGGGAAAACTGAATCCGGGCGTGACCGCCACGGATCTCGTTCTTCACGTCACGGAAAAACTCAGGGGCGAGAAAGTGGTGGGCCAATTCGTCGAATTCTTCGGGGAAGGGGCTGCCTCCCTTCCCGTTCCCGACCGGGCGACGATCGCCAACATGGCGCCGGAATACGGCGCGACCATGGGCTTCTTTCCCGTGGACGAAGCCACCTGCAGCTATTTTCTGGCAACCGGGCGAAGCCACGATGAAATCGATGCGCTGAGATCCTACTATCAGGCCCAGGGATTGTTCGGCATGGCGCTGGAAGGCGAATGCGACTACACGAGAATCATCGAAATCGATCTCGGGAACGTCGTGCCGAGCGTGGCGGGCCCGAAGCGCCCCCAGGACAGGATAGCGCTTTCCGGCCTCAAGCAGGCTTTCTCCTCCCTCATTTCCAAGCCCACTGCGGAAGGAGGCTATGCCAGGACCGATATCGAAAAGCGCCATGAAATCGAAGGGGATGGGCATGTCGGGCATGGCGACGTGCTGATTGCAGCGATCACCTCCTGCACCAACACGTCGAATCCGGGCGTGCTGCTGGCTGCCGGCTTGCTCGCCAAGAAGGCGGTCGAAAAGGGGCTCAAGGTCGATCCGAGGATCAAGACCTCCCTCGCCCCGGGCTCCCGCGTCGTGACCCGTTATCTCGAGAATGCCGGTCTCCAGCCCTACCTCGACGCACTGGGATTCAGATTGGTGGGATACGGATGCACGACCTGCATCGGCAATTCAGGCCCGCTGGAAGCCCATATCGAGCAGGCCGTGATCAGGAACGACGTGGTCGCTTCGGCCGTGCTTTCCGGAAACAGGAACTTCGAAGCCAGGATACACCAGAACATCAAGGCGAATTTCCTGATGAGCCCCCCGCTGGTCGTGGCTTTCGCCATTGCCGGAACGGTGAATATCGATCTTTCCTCTGAACCGCTCGGCTTCGACGTTGAAAACAAACCGGTCTACCTCGGGGACATCTGGCCGCTCCAGGAGGAAATCGCTC
>JAJZVB010000131.1 GCA_021845885.1 Pseudomonadota bacterium | reverse complement strand
CAGATTCCTGGCGGCCTGGTCAGGGTTCTCGGCATCGAGCAGGAGCTTCAGGTATTCCTGCTCGCCGTGGAGATAGCGCAGGTAGAGCAGCTTTCCGAGCAAATCCCGCTGCAGACCTATGTTTTCCCTGGCTTTTGCAGTTTCTTCCTGGAGCTTCGCGAGGTCTGCATTCGCATCGATCTCCTGCCTGTCGAGATCCCTGAGCCGCCTCATCGTGTTGCTGATCGCTACTTCGGATTCGCGCAAGGCGTCCGCCGCCTCGCTCCTGGAAGCTTCGTTCTGCCCCAGCTTCTTCTCCAGCGTGGATATCCTCGAATGCAGGTCATTCAGATCCTGATGCCTTGCGGCATGCGCCTCGACGCAAAGCGCGAGGCCGAGGAATGCAAGGCGGAATGCGGATTTCACTACGGGAAGATGAGCGATTGTCCCGTCATCTGGGGGGGCTTGGGCAACCCGAGGATCTCCAGCATGGTCGGCGCGACGTCCTGCAGCGCGCCGCCTTTCCTGACCTGCGAAAAGCGCTCCCCGACATAGAGGAAGGGCACCCGATTGAGGGAATGGGCGGTATGTGGCTGGGAAGTCGCAGGATCCCTCATCATTTCCGCATTGCCGTGATCGGCCGTGATCAGCACTTCTCCGCCTGTTTCCCGCATCGCCTCGACGACCCGTCCGATGCAGGTGTCCATGGCTTCCACGGCCAGTATCGCAGCCTGCAGATTGCCCGTGTGGCCGACCATGTCGCCGTTGGCGAAATTGCAGATGATCGCCTGATATGTCTTGCTCCTTATCGCTTCCACAAGCTTGTCCGTCACCTCGTAAACGCTCATTTCGGGCTTCTGATCGTAGGTTGCGACCCTGGGCGAAGGCACCAGTATCCTGTCTTCCCCGGGATAGGGTTCCTCCCTGCCTCCGTTGAAGAAATAGGTGACATGCGCGTACTTTTCGGTTTCGGCGATCCTGAGCTGCCTGAGTCCGGAATTGGACAAGTATTCGCCGAAGCAGTTCTCTATGCTCTGCGGGGAGAACGCTGTCGGAAGGGGAAATTCTTCCCCGTAATGGGTCAGCATGACGAACGAGACCCTGGGGAAACAGGCTCTTTCGAATCCCGAGAAGTTTTCAGAGGTGAGGCAGCTCGTGATTTCCCTCGCCCTGTCCGCGCGGTAGTTCATGAAAATGACGACGTCGCCGTCCTTCATTCTTGCTGGGTCTTCCGTTTCGGGATGGATGGCCGTCGCATGCACGAACTCGTCCGATTCGCCCCGATCGTAAGCCGCCTCCAGCGCCCTGACCGCATCATCGCAATGGTGCTCGGCGATGCCTTGCGTGATGAGGTCGTAGGCCGCCTTCACCCTTTCCCAACGCTTGTCCCTGTCCATCGCATAATAGCGCCCGATGATCGATGCGATTTTTCCCTTTCCGAGCGAAGCGCATTTCTCATCCAATGCCTTCAGGGAAGAAGCCGCGCTTTTCGGCGGGGTATCCCTTCCGTCGAGGAACGCATGCAGGAATAGGCTTTCCACGCCCGCCTTCGCCGCCATTTCAAGCATGGCATGGATGTGGGATTCGTGGCTGTGCACGCCGCCGGGGGAAACGAGCCCCATGATGTGCAGCGCGCTTTTCCTTTCCAGCGCCTGTCCTATCGCCTCCCTGAGGACGGAATTGGCCTGGAAATCGCCGTTTTCTATGGCGAGATCGATCCTTGTCAGTTCCTGGTAAACGATGCGCCCCGCGCCGAGGTTCAGATGGCCGACTTCGGAATTGCCCATCTGAGCCTTGGGCAGTCCGACCGAGGATTCCGAGGCTTCGAGCAGTCCATGAGGATAGCGCTCACTGAGCCTGTCCCAGTTCGGCTTTCCGGCAAGCGCCACGGCATTGTCCTCCCTCTCCTTTCGGCAGCCTATTCCGTCCAGGATCAGGAGCAGAACGGGCGTTTCCGGGAAGTTGTTCGCGAAATTCATCATTTCTCTGGACGGTTGAAAATCTTTATTTTATTCTATTTTGTTTAAATAACACAAAAGCGTGGGCATCCTCATGAAAAGCCAGATTGAATTTCTCAATGAAATGATGGGGCAGGACGAGGTGATCGAACAGGCGTCCCGCTCCATGAAAGCCATATCCCATCCATTGCGCCTCAAGATCCTATGCATCCTCGGCGAGCAGGAAGTCAGCGTTCAGGACATCGTGGAGAGCGTGGGAACATCGCAGAGCAACATTTCCCAGCATCTCGCCATCCTGAGGGACAAGGGTGTGCTGAAGACGCGCAAGGATGCCAACAAGGTCTATTATCGGATAGGGGATGCGCGGGTCCTTCAGCTGATCAAGATGATGCGCGACGTTTTCTGCCACATGTCGGCCTAAACGGCCCCAAGTCCTCCTGTTGTCAGCTCGATAATATTAGATTATACTAATATTCAAACAAGGGGGCTTGGATGATCAGATCATTCCTTTTCGCATTGCTGTTCGTTCCCGCCGCGCATGCGGCGGATGTCGTCGAGACCGCACAGGTCAGGTTCAGCGACGTTCCTCTCACCTATTCGGCCGAAGGCGTGGTCGAAGCGGTCAAGCAATCCACCGTTTCCTCGCAGATTTCGGGCAGGGTTGCCGCGGTCAATTTCGATGTGGGCGATACCGTCAGGAAAGGCCAGGTTCTCGTCAGGATAGACGCCACCGAAGTGAGCCATGCGCTGAACGAGAGCCGCGCCATGCTGGCCGAAGCGCAGGCTTCCTTCGAGAACGCCAAGTCGACCTACGAGCGCACGCTCCATCTATTCGAGAAGAAATTCGTGAGCCAGGCGGCGCTCGACAAGGCCAGAGCCGAATTCCAGGCGGCGAAATCCAGGGTGGACGCCCGCCGCGCCAATGTCGGGATTGCGGCCAATACCGAGAGCTATGCGACAGTGGTCGCGCCCTTCAGCGGGGTTGTCGCTTCGCGCCATGTCGAGATCGGGGAAATGGCCTATCCCGGCAAGCCGCTCATGACGGGCTTCGATCCCGGCGAGCTGAGGCTGACCGTGAGCATCCCGCAATACAGGCTGGATACCGTCAGGGCGCATATGAAGGAAGGCGCGTTGATCCTGCTCGATCAGGGAAAGAAAGTCAGGGCGACTTCGATCACCTTGCTTCCCGAAGCCGATGCGCTGACCCATACCACGAGGATCAGGCTGCTTTTCCCGGCGGATGCGCATGACGTCTATCCCGGCATGTTTGCAAGGGCCCGGTTCGGCATGGGACATGCCAGCAAGCTCCTGATCCCTTCGTCTTCCGTGCTGAGGCGGAGCGAAGTCACCGCCGTTTATGTCGTCCATCCTTCCGGAAAATACGAGCTCCGCCAGGTGAGGCTGGGCGAGTCCTTCGGCGAAAACGGCATCGAGGTTCTGGCCGGACTTGCCGCTGGCGAATCGATCGCGCTCGATCCGGTCAGGGCCGGCATTCATTTCAAGAGCATGAAGTGACATGGGCATTTCCGGAAGAATAAGCAGGTTTTTCCTGCATTCCCAGCTGACGCCGCTGATTGCGCTGATCGCGGTTCTTCTCGGTCTCTTTGCCGTGATCGTGACCCCGAGGGAAGAGGAGCCGCAGATCAACGTCACTATGGCGAACGTGTTCATTCCCTTTCCCGGCGCATCCGCCAGCGATGTGGAGCACCTGGTCGCCACGCCCGCCGAGCAGGTGCTTTCCCAGATCGCCGGGATAGACCATGTCTATTCCGTATCCCGCCCCGGACTCGCCATCCTCACCGTCCAGTTCAAGGTCGGCGAGGACAGGATCCAGTCGCTCGTCAAGCTCTACGACACGATCAATTCCCATGCCGACTGGGTTTCCCCCTATCTCGGCGTCTTGAAGCCGATCATCAAGCCGGTGGGGATAGACGACGTGCCCATACTCACGCTCACCCTCTGGACGAAAAACAGCACAGGGGCTTTCGAACTCGAACAGGTTGCGCATGCCGCCGAAATCGAACTGAAGCGCGTTCCGGGCGTCCGGGAAGTCAGGACCATAGGCGGGCCCCGGCACACGATCAGGGTGCTGATGGATGCCGACAGGATGAATGCCTACCATCTTTCCGCCGAGGACCTGAGGGATGCATTGCAGCTTTCCAATGCCTCCCAGCCTTCCGGCAACCTGGTCAGGAACAACGCCGAAGTGCTGGTCCAGACGGGCACTTTCCTCTCTTCGAGCGCAGATGTGGAGCGCCTCGTGGTCGGCGTAGAGGCGGGCAGGCCGATATTCATGAGCGACGTGGCCCATGTCCTGGACGGCCCTGACCAGCCCGAGCATTATGTCTGGATAGGAAAAAACCAGGGCGAGCATCCGGCCGTGACGCTCGCCATTTCCAAGAAGCCGGGCGAGAACGCCGTCAAGGTGGCGAAGCAGCTGATCGATCGGGTCGGGCAACTGAAGGGAAGCGTGATTCCTTCCAATGTCGAAGTCACGGTGACGAGGGATTACGGCGTGACCGCAAACGACAAGGCAATGAAGCTGATCGAGAAGCTGATATTCGCAACCACGTCTGTCGTCGTGCTGGTCTGGATCGCCCTCGGCAGAAGGGAAGCGATAATCGTCGGGGTGGCGGTCATGCTCACGCTTTTCGCCACGCTTTTCGCATCGTGGGCCTGGGGATTCACCCTCAACCGGGTTTCCCTTTTCGCCCTGATCTTTTCCATAGGGATACTGGTCGACGATGCCATCGTCGTGGTCGAGAACATCCACAGAAGAAGGCTGCTCTCCGACGCCCCCCTTTCCGAAATCATTCCGGAAGCGGTCGACGAGGTGGGGGGACCAACCATACTCGCCACGCTCACCGTGATCGCCGCGCTCCTGCCCATGGCTTTCGTGACCGGACTGATGGGCCCCTACATGAGCCCCATACCCATCAATGCGAGCATAGGCATGCTGATTTCCCTGGGCATTGCCTTCGTCGTGACGCCATGGCTCGCCTTCAGGCTGGCCGGGAAGCCTGTCCATCACGAGGGGGGAAATCCGAAAACGACGGC
>JAJZVB010000130.1 GCA_021845885.1 Pseudomonadota bacterium | reverse complement strand
TGGGCTTTCAGACTGAGGTCAGGCAGTTGCTGAACCTCATGATCCATTCCCTGTACAGCAACAAGGAAATTTTCCTGAGGGAATTGATATCGAACGCATCGGATGCGACGGACAAGCTGAGGTTCGAGGCGCTCACCGACAGCGCGCTTTTCGAAAACGATTCCGACCTCAAGATACATCTTGCCTTCGACAAGGAGGCGAAAACCATCACGATTTCCGACAACGGGATCGGCATGTCGAGGCAGGAAGTGATCGACAATATCGGCACGATCGCCAAATCCGGCACCCGGGAATTTTTTGGCAAGCTCACCGGAGACCAGGCGAAGGATGCCAATCTCATCGGCCAGTTCGGGGTGGGATTCTATTCCGCATTCATCGTCGCCGACCGGGTGTCCCTCGTCACCCGCAGGGCCGGATTGACGCCGGAGCACGGGGTGAGATGGGAGTCGACAGGGGAAGGCGAATACACCCTGGAGACGGTCGAGAAGGCTTCCAGGGGAACCGAAATCACGCTCCACCTGCGCGAGGATGAGGAATCGCTGCTGGATGCATGGCGCATCAAGTCCATCGTCAGGAAATATTCCGACCACATCCAGCTCCCCATCGTCCTGAAAGACGGGGAGGGCAAGGAGGAAACCGTCAACCAGGCTTCAGCGCTTTGGGCGAGGCCGAAATCCGAGATCACTCAGGAGCAGTACGACGAATTCTACAAGCATGTCGGCCACGACAGCGAAGCGCCGCTCGCCCATGTGCATGCGAAGGTGGAAGGCAAGCAGGAATATACGCAACTGCTCTACATTCCCTCGCGTGCGCCGTTCGACCTTTTCGACCGCGAGCATCGGCACGGCATCAAGCTTTACGTGCGCCGCGTGTTCATCATGGACGATGCCGATCAGTTGATGCCGCAGTATTTGAGATTCGTCAAAGGCGTGATCGATTCGAACGACCTGCCGCTCAACGTTTCTCGGGAAATCCTGCAGGAGTCCAAAACCATCGAGGCGATCAGGTCGGGATGCGTCAAGAAGGTCTTGTCCATGATCGAGGATCTCGAGAAGGATGCCGAGAAGTACGCCAAGTTCTGGAAGGAATTCGGCAAGGTGATGAAGGAAGGGGTGGGCGAAGATTTTGCCAATCGCGACAAGATCGCAAAATTGCTGCGATTCGCTTCCACCCGTCTGGATACCGACGAGGAATCCGTTTCGCTTTCCGACTATGTCTCGAGAATGAAGGAAGGACAGGAAAAGATCTATTTCGTGACAGCCGACACTTTTGCTGCAGCGAAGAACAGCCCACATCTTGAAATCTTCAGGAAGAAGGGCATAGAAGTGCTGCTGCTCTCCGACCGGGTGGACGAATGGCTGGTATCGAACCTGCACGAATTCGAAGGCAAACCCCTGCAGTCGGTTGCCAAGGGAGGGCTCGACCTCGGGCAACTGGAGGACGAGGAAGAGAAGAAGGAGCAGGAAAAGGAGAGCGGCGAATACAAGGAACTCGTGGAGAAAATCAAGACGGTACTGGAAGAGAAGGTCAAGGATGTGCGCGTCACCCTGCGCCTCACCGAGTCACCTGCCTGCCTCGTCGCAGACCAGTACGACATGGGAATGAATCTCGAGCGCCTGCTGAAATCCGCTGGACAGAAGGTGCCGACGACCAAGCCCATACTCGAGATCAACCCCCATCATCCCATCGTCCAAAGCCTCAAATACGAGGAAGAACGGTTTTCGGACTGGAGCCATATCCTGTTCGATCAGGCCCTACTCTCCGAGGGCGGGCAACTCGAGGATCCTGCCGGTTTCGTCAAGCGCCTCAACGGCCTGATGCTGGCCCTGTCCGGAAAATAAGATGCGGGGTGTGCGCTTGCACACCCCATTTTGCTGCTATCTTTCTGATCTGGTTTTCGCTCTTTCCAGCTCGGAAAGTTCCTCTGCTTCCCCGGCCTTCGGTCCGGTTGCGACCATCACGATCATCGCGATGAATAGGATGATGCCGATGAAAAGATGATCGGCCACGGTGACGACCGTGCCGGCGAAGATGAGAACGAGGAGGAAGGCAATTTTTGCGAATTTCCTGATCATGGTGGCATTGCTCAGCCGGGCCGCCTTACCCTGAACCAGCAGCAGTAAAGGGCGGGAAGGAAAAGCAGGGTGAGCAGGGTTGCGACCAGGAGACCGCCCATGATGACGACCGCCATCGGTCCCCAGAAGCTGTTCTGCGCAAGGGGAATCATTGCGAGTATCGCGCTTGATGCAGTGAGCAGGATGGGCCTCGAGCGCCTGACTGTCGATTCCACGACAGCATCCCAGAGGGCGAGTCCTTCCGACAGATCCTGCTCTATCTGGTCGACCAGGATTACGGAATTTCGCATGATCATTCCGGCAAGCGAGATCATGCCGAGCATCGAGACGAAGCCGAACGGGACGTGGAACAAGAGGAGGGAGGAAGTGACGCCGATGATGCCGAGCGGCGCCGTCAGGAGGACGATGACGGCCAGATGGAATCGTTTCAACTGGAGCATGAGCAGGGTGATGATGAGGAGGGCCGTGACGGGCAGGACCGCCATGATCGATTCCTGGGCCTTCCCGCTGTCCTCCGCTGCGCCCCCGATTTCTATTTTATAGCCTTCCGGAAGCTTGATGGCGGAGAGCCGACTTTCGATTTGTGCATTCACGTACTGGGCCTGAATTCCGTCGGGAACGTCCGCCCGCACTGTCGCCACAGGAAGTCCGTTCTTGTGCCAGAGAATGCCTTCCTCGACGTCGTCGTTGATCGTTGCGATTTTTTCCAATGGTACGAAGCTGCCGTCGTCCGCATGGACTTTCATCCGGCCGGGATAATCGATGTCGCCGCGTTCCGCCTTGTCGGCGCGCATGACGATGCCGATGCTCCTGTCGCTTTCCCGGTAATGGCTGACCGTGATGCCGCTGGAGAGGATACGGAGCTGGTTAGAGAGATCATGAATGCCGAATTGTCTCGTCCTGGCCTGATCCACCTCGATGTCGTAGATCCTGGTGTTTTCCCCGGAATCGAAGCTGACGTTCCTGGTGTGGCCGTTTTCTTTCAGGATTTTTGCGATTTCTCCGGCGATCTGCCTCAGCTTGTAGATATTCTCGCCTGTCACCCGGTACTGGATGGGGTAACCGACGGGCGGGCCGTTTTCCAGCCTCGAAATTCGGATGCCGTACTCCGGATAGGCCGAAGCGAATGCCGTGCGCAAATGCTGCAGGACCTTTTCGCGCATCGCGATGTCGGTCGTCGTGACCACGATCTGGGCGTAATTCGGGGAGGGTAGCCCGAGATCGAGGGGAAGGTAGAAGCGCGGCGTATTGCCGCCCACATAGCTTGCGAAATCGGCCACCCCTTTTTCCTGGCTGATGCGGTTTTCAAGATCCTTGACGACTTTTTCCGTTGCCGAGAAGGTCATCCCTTCGGGAAGCCAGATGTCCGCCAGGAGTTCGGTGCGTTCGGACGGCGGAAAGAATTCCTGCTCGACCCTGGAAAATCCCAGTACCGAAAGCAGGAATGCGGACAATGTTGCGGCGACGACAATCCAGCGGCGATCCAGGCACCAGATGACGACCTTCCTGAAAATGGCGTAAAAGCCCTTTTCGTAGAAATCGTCCTGCGGGGTATGGACATGACTCTCTTCGAGCAGTCTGTAGCCGAGATAGGGGGTGAAGATTACGGCGACCAGCCATGAGACGAGCAGCGCCAGAGTGACGACGATGCAGAGCGAGAAGGTGTATTCGCCGGCTGAGGATTTTGCGAGGCCCACGGGGAGGAAGGCTGCTGCCGTGATGAGGGTTCCGGTGAGCATGGGAAATGCCGTGCTCTTGTAGGCGAAAGTCGCGGCTCTGGCCTTTCCCCACCCTTCCTCTATTTTCACTTTCATCATTTCCACTGCGATCATCGCGTCGTCGACCAGAAGCCCGAGAGCGATGATGAGTGCGCCGAGAGAGACGCGCTGCAGGTCGATGCCGAACAGCTTCATGAGCAGGAATGTGCCTGCCAGCACGATGGGGACGGAAAATGCAACCACCAGGCCGGCCCTCGTTTTCAGGCTGAGAAACCCTACTGCGAGCACGATGAAGAGGGCTTCGAACAGGGATTTCATGAACTGGCCGATCGATTTTTCGACCACCTCGGGCTGGTTCGCGACGCGGCGTACTTCGATTCCGGGGGGGAGGCGGGATTGAATCCTGTCCATCACCCGATCGACAGAGCGGCCTGCTTCGATGGCATTGGCGTTTTGCGTCATCGAAATGGCGAGCCCCACCGCCTCCTGTCCGTCGAAGCGCATCTTGAAGGTCTGCGGATCGACATAGCCCCTGTAGACATGGCTGATATCCCCAAGCCTGTAGGTTTTGCCTTCCGTGTGAATTTCGAGATTCTGTATCGACTGCAGAGAATCGAAGTCCCCGCTCACGCGCATGCGCACCGTGTTGAAATCCGTGACGATCTTGCCGGAAGGGAGCATGGCGTTGCGATTTTTCAGAAGCGATGCAAGTGCCAGCGGGTCGATGCCGAGTTCGGCAAGCTTCTGGTTCGAAAATTCGATATAGATCTTCTCGTCCTGGACCCCGATCAGGCTGATTTTGCCGACATGCTCGGTCCCGAGAAGCGCCTGTCTTGCAATGCCGGCCTGTTTTGCCAGTTCGGCATTGTCCGAATTTTTCGAAGTGAAGGCGTAGATCAGGCCGAAAGTCTCCCCGAACCTGTCGTTGATGACGGGGCCTATCATGTTTCCAGGCAGGGAAGGGCGAAGATCGGCAAGCTCGTTGCGTACATCGTTCCAGGTGCGCTGCAGTTCGGAGGGCGGTATCGAATCCTTGAGCGTGACGTAAATCACGGCTTCCCCGGGTTTGGAAGAGCTTCCCATATTGCCCAGCCATGGGGTTTCCTGAAGCTTGTGCTCGATCTTGTCCGTGATCTGGCTCTCCATTTCGTGCGCGGTTGCACCGGGCCAGCGCACTTCGATGGTCATGTCCTTGAAGGTGAAGTCGGGATCTTCCTTGCGGG
>JAJZVB010000129.1 GCA_021845885.1 Pseudomonadota bacterium | reverse complement strand
AAAACACGATCAGGCCGCGCTTTACCGCATCCACGAGGGGCCGACGCCCGAGAAGCTGGCGAATCTCAGGAATTTCCTGAAGGAATTCGGACTGGATCTGAAAGGGGGGGATGATCCCCATGCCAAGGATTATGCGGCGCTCCTCTCGAAAATCAAGGACAGGCCCGACGCGCAGCTGCTTCAGACCGTGATGCTGCGTTCCCTTCAGCAGGCGATCTACAGCCCCGAGAATGTCGGGCATTTCGGGCTTGCCTACGAATCCTATACGCATTTCACGTCCCCGATCAGGCGCTATCCCGATCTCTTGATCCATCGCGCGATCAGGGCGGTGGTCGAGGGGAAAAACTACAATCCGGGAAGCTGGAATGAACTGGGTGCGCATTGCTCCGCGACGGAAAGAAGGGCGGACGAAGCCACGAGAGACGTCGAGTCCTGGCTGAAATGCTACTGGATGATGGACAAGGTCGGCATGAGTTTCGGCGGATCGATCAGCGGGGTGACGGGATTCGGCCTTTTCGTCGCGCTCGACGATGTCTACGTCGAGGGGCTGGTCCATATTTCCGAGCTGGGTGCCGATTATTTCCATTTCGACCAGGGTCTGCATCAGATCATTGGCGAGCGTACTGGAATCCGCTTCCGCCTCGGGGACAGGCTGAGCGTCAAGCTCGCCAGGGTCGATCTGGAAACGAGCAAGATCGATTTCGTCCTGGACGAAGCGCCTGTCGAAAAGAAGAAAGCCCGCAAGAAGTAATGCTATTGTTCGGTTTCCACGCGGTTTCAGGCAGAATCAGGCAGAATCCCCAAAGCATTCAGGAGATTTACCTCGATCAGGCAAGGCGCGATCCCCGCTCGAGGCAGCTTGTAGAACTTCTGGAAGCGCATAAAATCAAGGTGAGCCTGCTGGAATCAGGCAGGCTCGATGGCATGATCGGGAGCGGCAGGCATCAGGGGGTCATTGCGAAAGTCGATGACTCGAGGAAATATGTCGCCCTGGAAGACCTGCTCGATTCCCTCGAAGAAGAGGCGTTGTTCCTCGTCCTCGACGGCATACAGGATCCCCACAATCTGGGCGCCTGCCTGAGGGTTGCCGATGCGTTCGGAGTGAATGCCATCATTGCGCCCAAGGACCGGGCAGTGGGCCTCAATGCGACTGCGGCCAAGGTGGCGAGCGGGGCAGCGGAGACGGTGCCCTATGTGACGGTGACCAATCTGGCGAGGGCGTTGAGGCAATTGAAGGAGGCCGGGATAGCCGTCATCGGCACGGCCGAGGATGGGGATTCGGACATTTACGAGACCGCACTCGAAGGGCCGATTGCCTGGGTGCTCGGTTCGGAGGGATCGGGAATGAGGCGGCTCACGCGGGAGAATTGCGACAGGCTTGTCAGGATCCCCATGGAAGGCATGGTGGAAAGCCTCAACGTATCCGTGACGAGCGGCATACTGATGTATGAGACCTGCCGGCAGCGGCGCACAAGGAGGGGAAAAAAATGATCACAACGGAACACAACGAAAGATGCCTCAGGGCGTCCGTATTCGGCGAATTCGCGCTTGCCGACCTGAAGGAACTCGAAGACCAGATCGCCTACAGGCTGGAATTCAAGGGGAAGACCAATCTTCTTCTCGATCTCACTGAAATGATCAAATACACCATCGACACGGTCGTTGAAGAAATCAAATTCGGCAAAAAGCATCCGGGCGCCTTCCAGAAGGTGGCCGTGCTCACCGACAGCCAGTGGATAGGCTCGGCTGCCTGGCTTTCCAACCTGTTCACGGACGCGGATGTCAGGGTTTTCCACGACCTGCACGAAGCGGAAGAATGGCTGGCTGATTGATTCCCGATTCCGCAACACTCAGGCGCGAATGCGAATCCGAAGGCGTTGCTTTTCCCGGCAGCCTGTTTTCCCCTTACAGGGTCGAGGTTTCGGGGGAAAACGCTTCGAGAATGGCTCAAATCGTGAAAACGATAGAGCGCGTCGCGGCCCTGGAGGCCTATCGTGAAAGCGTATTGCAATGGGCTCCTCCCATTGCGCGATACGATCCAGGAACGCATGGCGTGTTCTTCGGCTACGATTTCCATATCGGGAAACAGGGCCCCAAGCTGATCGAGATCAACACCAATGCGGGGGGAGGCTATCTCAATGTCCTGCTGGCTCGCGCATGGGGTATGCAGACGAAGGCCGAGGACGCCTTTTTCGACATGTTCATGAACGAATGGAAGCTGAAAAAAGGAAATACGCTTCCCGAAAGGATCGCCATTGTCGACGACGACTGCGAATCCCAGTTCCTCTATCCGGAATTCCGCCTTTTCAAAAAACTGTTCGAAAAGCGCGGCCTGGCTGCGGTCATTGCGAATGCAAAGGACCTCGAATACAGGAATGGGTTTCTTTTCTACGAAGAAGCCAGAATCGATCTGGTCTACAACAGGCTGACCGATTTTTCCCTTGAGCTTGAAGCGCATTCCGTATTGCGAGAAGCCTATCTTTCGGGCGCCGTCGTTCTCACCCCCCATCCCAGGGCGCATGCGCTTTATGCCGACAAGCGCAACCTATCCGTTCTCACCGATCGGCAATGCCTTTCAGATTTCGGCCTCGATGAAGAAACCGCGGACATTCTTCTGCAGGGAATCGCGAAAACGCGCATCGTGAAAAAAGAAAATGCCGAGGCATTGTGGCATGAGCGGCGCCAGCTCTTTTTCAAGCCGGGTTCAGGTTACGGGGCGAAAGCCGTTTATCGGGGGGAGAAGCTGACGAAAAGGGTATGGGGGGAAATACTCGAAGGCCCCTATGTTTCCCAGGAATATGTCCCGGCCATGGAATTCGAGGCGGATGGGCGCATATTCAAGTACGATTACCGGAATTTTTCCTACCATGGGGAAGTCCAGCTGCTTGCAGCCAGGCTTTACCAGGGGCAGACGACCAACTTCAGGACCGAAGGAGGGGGGTTTGCCCCCGTTGCGGTCATTCCCTGAAAAGATGGTCGATATAGCGCGTGACGCCCTGCTCGACGGTCAGGAAAGGTTCATCGTAGCCTGAAGCGCGCAATGCGCTGATATCGGCCTCCGTGAAGCTCTGGTACTGTTTTTTCAGGCCTTCAGGGAAGGGGATGTACTGGATGACGCCTTTTTCCTTCATTTCGGAAAGCGTCATTTTTTCCTTGCCCTGGTGCGAAAGGCAGGCATTGACCGTGGCCACTGCGACATTGTTGAAGGGCTCCGAAGCCCCGGTACCCACATTGAAGATGCCTGACAATTCCGGATGGTCGAGCAAATGAAGATTGACCTTCACCACGTCCTCGACCGAGACGAAGTCCCTTCTCTGCTCGCCGTTCCCGTAGCCCGATGAGCCTTCGAAGAGCTTCACGCATCCATTGGCCCTGAACTGGTTGTAGAAATGGAAGGCGACCGAGGCCATCCTGCCCTTGTGCGATTCCCGGGGACCGTAAACGTTGAAATAGCGGAAGCCCGCGATCTGCGCGTTTTTCCCGGTCAGTTTCCTGCGAACGACCTGGTCGAAGAGATATTTCGAATAGCCGTAAACGTTCAGCGGCGATTCATGTGCCCTCGATTCCCTGAATACGTCCCCCCCTCCATAGACCGAAGCGGAGGAGGCATAGATGAAGGGAACGGCATGCTTCTGGCAATAGTCGAGCAGGCTCGATGAATATCGGTAGTTGTTTTCCATCATGTAGCGCCCGTCGGATTCCATGGTGTCGGAGCAGGCGCCCTGATGGAATACCGCAGCGATTTTTTCTTTCAGTTCGGGCAGCTTTTCCAGGAAGGCGGTTTTGTCGAAATAGTCCGCTATTTCGCAATCCACGAGATTCCTGAATTTCTGGGATTGCTTCAGGTTGTCGACTGCGATGATGTCCTTGATGCCGCGATCGTTGAGTCCTTTGACCAGGTTCGATCCGATAAAACCTGCCGCTCCAGTTACGATGATCATGCTCTCTCCTGATTCTCCAGTTCCGCCCGGGTCACGACCGCCGTGCCGAGCTTGCCGACCACGATGCCCGCGGCCCTGTTCGCCATTCTCGTCGATTCCTCGAAAGAAGCGCCTGTCGCGAGCATGGCGCCGAAGGTGGCGATCACGGTGTCGCCCGCACCGCTGACATCATACACTTCCTTCGCCGTCACGCTTTCGTGCAGCGCGCTCCCATCCCTGTAGAGGCTCATGCCTTCCTCGCTTCTCGTCACGAGCAATGCATCGAGCTCGAGTTTCTTCCTGAGATTCTGCGCCTTTTCCTCGAGCTCCTGCTCGCTCTTCCAGCTTCCTGCAACCTGCCTGAATTCGCTGCGGTTCGGCGTGATGAGCGTCGCGCCGTGATATCTCGAATAATCGTCTCCTTTCGGATCGACGAGAACGGGCTTCCCGGCCTTTTTCGCGATGTCGATCATCTTCTCGATATGCCCGAGCCCCCCCTTCCCATAATCGGAAAGAATGACGACATCGGCATTGCGAATCTGGGCGGCATAATCCGCCAGAACGGATTCCAGTATCTCGAAGCTGGGCTGGGTTTCGAAATCGATCCTCAAAAGCTGCTGATGCCTCGCGATCGCCCTGAGCTTGATGGTGGTCGAAATGCTGCCGTCCCTGTGCAGAATGGCGTCCACCCCTTCTTCCTTGACGAGCGCCTCGAGGCTGGATCCCGCTTCGTCCTGGCCCACCACTGAAAGCAGGGTAGCCTGAGCGCCGAGCGCCGCGATGTTTCTCGCCACGTTCGCGGCTCCGCCTGCGCGGTCCTCGACCCTCCCGATCTTGATGACGGGGACGGGCGCTTCCGGGGAAATGCGCTCGACCTCGCCGAACCAGTAACGGTCCAGCATGACGTCGCCCACGACCAGCACTTTCGCTGAAGAAAAGGAGGGGATGTTCGTCATCTGATTTCTTCCAGTAGGGCTGCAAGCGCGCGATTGGGGTCAATCGCCTCCCTGATCGGCCTGCCTATGACGAGATAATCCGATCCGTTCGACATCGCTATTTTCGGCGTCATGACCCTTTTCTGGTCATGGGCATCCGATCCGGAAGGCCTGATTCCC
>JAJZVB010000128.1 GCA_021845885.1 Pseudomonadota bacterium | reverse complement strand
TATACAAGGCCGAAAGTTGCCTCAATGAGCTCTATTCCAGACTGAAATCTTCGATCGAGCCGATCAGCTCGGACTTCGAGATCATCCTGGTCGAGGATTGCGGAGGGGACCGCTCCTGGGATTTGATCAGGGAACTCGCCGAAAAAGATCTCAGGGTGAAGGGCATGCAATTCAGCCGCAATTTCGGGCAGCATTACGGGATCACGGCCGGGCTCGATCATGCGGAAGGCGACTGGGTGGTGGTCATGGATTGCGATCTCCAGGACAGGCCTGAAGAAATCCCTAGGCTCTATGCCAAGGCACAGGAAGGATACGACATCGTTCTCGCCAGGCGCGGAAAGCGCGAGGACCCCTGGATGAAGCGCTTCACATCGAGAATCTTCTACCGGCTGTTCAGCGCCCTTTCGGACATGGAATACGACGAACAGACCGGGAATTTCAGGATCATGTCGAAAAAGGTGGTGATGAATTTCAGGACAATGAGGGAGCAGCTGCGCTTCTTCGGCGGACTCGTCAACTGGATGGGCTTTCCCTCGGCCTCGATCGACGTGCAGCATGCAGAGCGCTTCGAAGGGAAATCGACCTACACGTTCAGAAAGCTCTGGAAGCTTGCGATGGAAACGATCATCGCCTATTCGGACAAGCCCTTGAGGCTTTCCATCAGGTTCGGCTTCGCGATTTCCTTCGCATCCTTCCTTTACGGTCTCTACATTGTCTATCATGCGCTTTTCCGTGGCACGCCGATCATGGGATGGAGCAGCCTGATCGTTTCTTTGTATTTCCTCGGGGGCATCATCATCTCGATACTGGGGATCATCGGCATCTATCTCGGAAAAACCTTCGACGAGGCGAAAAGGCGCCCCCTGTACATCATCCATCACAAGACTTTCGATGAGCATTGAAGAAACCCCCTGGGATGCAGCCGTTCTCGGCATGCCCACATTCGAGATCAGGGCATTTTCAGAATCCGACCTCATCCTGGCCTCGGGGAAACCCGGGCATTACACGGTCAAGGTCGATCCGCTTTCGGACAAGAAGATGCTCCACGCCTACGGTTTCTATTATTGCGATACCCTGATCGAGCCTTGCTGCACTTTCGAGCGGTTCAGGTTTCACGACCATGCCGATTTCGCGGCGCGCCCCGCCCCTTCATCGGAGAGGCTTATTGAAATCTGTCACGGCGCCTTTTCCCACGGGCGGTTCCACAGGGACTTCAATCTCGATCCTGATCTTGCGAATCTCCGCTACGACAGATGGCTGGAATCGCTGCATGCGGAAGGAAAAGTGCTGGGGCTTTATCATGACGAAACCCTCTGCGGATTCATCGCCCATTCCGGGGGGAAGCTGCTGCTCCATGCATTGAACGAGGCATCCAGGGGCAAGGGGCAAGGCAAATATTTCTGGAGTTCGGCCTGCAGAAAGATTTTCGAATCTGGCGAGAAGGAAATCACGAGCTCGATATCCGCATCCAACCTGCCGATATTGAACCTCTATGCTTCCCTGGGATTCAGGTTCGGTAAGGCTGTCGACATTTATCATCTTGTCGTGAAATGAGCTATTTTTACGTATTTTTGACGATAATCCTGACCGTTTACGGTCAGATCGTCATCAAATGGCAGGTATTGAGGGCGGGCGCATTGCCCGGGGATGCCTTTTCGAAGGTTCAGTTCCTGATTCATCTCGTCCTGAATCCCTGGGTGTTGAGCGCGTTTCTCGCCGCTTTCCTGGCTTCGGTCACCTGGATGGCCGCCATGACCAAACTGCAGTTGAGCCATGCCTATCCCTTCATGAGCCTCGCTTTCGTTCTCGTGATCCTGTTCAGCCATGTCTTTTTCGGCGAACAGGTCACGACGCTCAAGGTCGCGGGAATCCTGCTGGTCGTGCTCGGGCTCGCCATAGGGAGCCAGGGTTGAAACTTTGTCCGAAATGCAGGGGTCCTGCGGAAGGATGGAAATGTCCCTGCTGCGGTTGGGAAGTCGAAATGATCGAGGGATTCCCCGCTTTTTCCCCGATGCTTGCCAGGGAAAACGAAGGCTTCAAGCCGGGTTATTTTCCCGAGCTCGCAAAGCTCGAGGAGGCGAATTTCTGGTTCAGGGCGAGGAACAGGCTGATTTTTTGGGCCATCCGTCGCCATTTCCCCAATGCCTCGAAATTCATGGAAGTGGGATGCGGAACGGGCTACGTGCTCTCAGGGGTGAGCAGCGAATTCCCTGAAATGGAATTATGGGGAAGCGAGATCCATGTGTCCGGACTGGGGTTCGCCGCCTCCAGGGTAAAGGACGCGCATCTCGTCCAGATGGATGCGAGGGAAATGCCTTTCAGGGAAGAATTCGACCTGATCGGGGCCTTCGACGTGCTGGAGCATATCGAGGAAGACGAAGTCGTTCTGGAAAAGCTTCATGATGCGCTGAAAGCCGGAGGCGGGATCATGCTGACCGTTCCGCAGCATCCCTTCCTCTGGAGCGAGCAGGATGTTGCAGCCTGCCATGTGAGGCGCTACACGAAAAAGGAACTGGAGGGCAAGCTCGAGGCGGCCGGATTCGAAATCCTGCGCTCGACTTCCTTCGTCTCCCTGCTTTTCCCCCTCATGATGGCTTCCCGCCTGTTGACGAAGCAGAAGACTACGGACCCGATGTCCGAACTGAGGCTTTCAAATATCACCAATGCATTGTTTGAATCAGTCATGAATTGCGAGGCGACGATGATCAAATTGAATTTCAGCCTGCCTTTCGGCGGGTCGCTTTTACTGGTGGGGAAAAAAACATGATTCCTTTCAACAAACCCCATATGACGGGAAGGGAGCTCCACTATATCGCCGCATCCCATGCGAAAGGGCACCTCGCCGGAGACGGCGAATTCACCAGGAAATGCCATGCCTGGTTCGAGGCGAAGCTGGGAACGAAAAAGGCGCTGCTCACGCATTCCTGCACGGCAGCCCTCGAAATGGCGGCCATCCTGTGCGATTTCTCGCCGGGCGACGAAGTGATCATGCCTTCCTATACCTTCGTATCCACCGCCAATGCCTTCGTTCTGAGGGGGGGGGTTCCCGTTTTCGTCGACATCCGGGAAGACACCCTGAACATCGACGAGAACCTGATCGAAGGGGCGATCACCGATAAAACCAGGGCGATCGTGGCGGTCCATTACGCGGGAATCGCCTGCGAGATGGACAAAATCATGGAAATCGCCCAAAGGCATGGTCTTGTCGTCATCGAAGATGCGGCGCAGGCGCTCTTTTCGACCTACAGGGAAAAATATCTCGGGACGATAGGCCATATCGGCTGCCTGAGCTTTCACGAAACGAAGAACATCATCAGCGGGGAAGGGGGGGCGCTCCTCGTCAACGACGAAAGGTTCGTGGAGCGCGCTGAAATCATCAGGGAAAAGGGGACGAACAGGAGCCAGTTCTTCAGGGGGCAGGTCGACAAGTACACCTGGGTCGATATCGGCTCCTCCTATCTTCCGAGCGAGCTGATCGGCGCCTTCCTTTACGCGCAGCTCGAGGAAGGCGAAGAAATCATCGAGCGTCGCAGACAGATCTGCTCGTCCTACAGAAAACAGCTTTCGATTCTCGAAGAAGAAGGCTGCTGCAACCTGCCGAAAAAGGAAGGCGAAGGGATAAAAGGAAACGGCCACATGTTCTACCTGATCCTTCCCGATCTCGATTCGAGAAGCAGGCTGATCGCATACCTGAAGGAAAGGGGCATACTTTCCGTCTTCCATTACGTCCCGCTGCACAATTCTCCCGCAGGGAAAAAATATGCCAGGATATGCGGAAAAATGGATTTCACAGTGAATCTCTCCGAAAGGCTGCTGAGGCTGCCGCTCTATCACGACCTGAAGGACGAGGAGGTCCTGATGATCGCCGAAACCGTCAGGGAATTTTTCCGGAAAAAGGCCTGATGCTTTTCAATTCGCATCTCTTCCTTTTCATTTTCCTTCCGGTCGTCCTGGGCGTCTATCTCGCGCTCGGGAGCAAAAGGGAGCTCGCCGGAATATGGCTGGGGCTGGCCTCGCTTTATTTCTACGGCAGCTGGAATTTCGCCTATGTTCCTCTCCTGCTGCTTTCCATCTGCGTCAATTACGCCTTCGGTTTCATGATCGGAAGGGGGAAAAAGCTCCTCGTCTGGGGACTGATTTTCAATCTGGCCCTGCTCGGCTATTACAAGTACGCCCATTTCTTCGTCTCCAACCTGGACCAGCTTGCAGGGCTCGACTGGCAATTGGGCCGCATCGTTCTGCCGTTGGGCATCTCTTTCTTCACCTTCACCCAGATCGCCTACCTGATGGACGTGAGCCGGGGCGAGGTCCGGGAATACCGGTTTTCCCACTATCTTCTTTTCGTCACCTATTTTCCCCATTTGATAGCCGGCCCCATCCTCCACCACAGGGAAATGATGCCCCAGTTCGAAAGCGGGAAAAGGCCTTCTTTCGGCGATTTTTCAGTGGGCATGACGATATTTCTTGCAGGGCTTTTCAAGAAGGTGATCCTGGCCGACGGCATCGCATCCTATGTCGCGCCGGTTTTCGACGCGCATTCGGCAGGCTTGGAACCGACTTTCGTCGATGCCTGGTTCGGAGCGCTTGCCTATACCTGCCAGCTCTATTTCGATTTTTCCGCCTATTCGGACATGGCGATAGGCCTGTCCAGGCTTTTCGGCATCAAGCTCCCGGTCAATTTCTATTCCCCCTACCAGGCGGTCAACATCATCGAATTCTGGCACCGCTGGCACATGACGCTTTCAAGGTTTCTCAGGGACTATCTCTACATTCCGCTGGGCGGGAACAGGAAAGGAAAAGTTCGCCGCCATCTCAACCTGATGGCAACCATGCTGCTCGGCGGATTGTGGCACGGGGCGGGATGGACTTTCGTGATATGGGGAGGGCTGCACGGGCTCTATCTCGTCATCAACCATGCATGGATTTCCTTGAAGGAAAGGCTGGGCATTCCCTCATTCGGGAAGGCGGGCAGGGTGCTCGGGAGGACCCTGACCTTCCTTTGCGTCGTGATCGGCTGGGTGTTCTTCAGGGCCGAAAACATCGATTCCGCCTTTTCGATATTGAAAGGCATGACGGGCTTGAACGG
>JAJZVB010000127.1 GCA_021845885.1 Pseudomonadota bacterium | reverse complement strand
CGGGTTCTCCACCCATCTTGCCACCACCGACTCGTCCGATTCATTGAAAGCATGCTTCAGGTAATGCAATCCCACCATCAGCCGGATCGGAATGCCGGGGCGGCCTTCTTCCGAATACAGCCCACCAAACCGTTCTTCAGCAGCCTTCCAGTCCAGCTTGCTCGCCAATCGGTACAACTCATGTTTCTGGTCCAGCAGGTTGTCCAATCGCATCCGGAACAGATCATCCTGCGCTGTCTTCTCAGGCTTCTTTGGCTTCATGAATTTGCAAGAAATCAAGGGGTTGAAACCCATATTCTAGCAAATCCAACACCCGAAAAAAACACCTAACCAACAGATTTACAACACATATCCGACTTTTTCAGGGACGACTAACTATGTCTGAATAATTCGGGGGTTGGGTGCCGACAAGGGAGGTTCAAGGCATCGATGAAGTGCAGTCATGCCCCATCCCAGTGCCAATCAGCTCCGGAGGGATTCGAGGGAAATATCCAGAGACTGGTCTATGATCTCTGAGAGTCTTCCTTGGAGTGACCCGGGCAACGGCTCGACAGGGTCGAAAACGGTCATCTTGTAGATATCGGAGAGCAGAATGTTTCGCGCATCCCTGCCGAGCACCCAGCCGCCTTCGAGGGTTTCCTTGGCCAGGTTGCGAAGCGAGCATTCATGGAGGATGGATTCGAGAATGTCGCGATCGATCTCGAGTTGGCTGTGCAGGCATGCCGAATCGGGAACCTTCCCCGTCTTGTGGGCTGCATTGAGCGCTTCCAGGATTTTCAGCGCGTCAATGAAGCGCTTGCCCGGGAAGGTCTTCAAATTCCACGAGGCCTGATCGTAAAGCGGCAGAGAGGCGGTGAGCAAGGCGCCCGAAAGCACGATGAGCCAGGAAAGATAGATCCAGAGCAAAAATACCGGGATGCTGGAGAATGCGCCATAAACGAGCTTGTAGGTCGTGAAATGCGTGATGTACCAGCCGAAGCCGACTTTCATGATCTCGAAGGCGGTGCCGGCCAGGATTCCGCCCAGGAGCGCATGGGATCTCGGGACCGAAGTGTTCGGAACGGTGAAATAGAGCAGGCTCATGGCCAGAATGGTGAGCAGGTAAGGCACGATTTTCAGGAAAACGATGCCGAGTTCGTGCGGGGATACGAATCCCGCCGAACGGGAAAGCAGCCAGGAAGTGATCGAAAGGCTTCCCCCGATCAGGACGGGGCCGATCGTGAGCATCCCCCAATAGATGAGTATTCTGTGGATCATGGGGCGCTTTCGGGTGACGCGCCAGATCGTGTTGAACACATGATCGATCGTGAGCATCAGGGTGAGTGCGGTCAGCGCCAGGAAAATTGCGCCCAGTACCGTGAGCCTGGCGGCATTCTGCGAGAACTGGGTCACGTAGAAGGCGAGGATCCTGCCCCCTGATTCAGGAACGAGATTGGAAAATACGAAGGTCTTGACGTGGGTCGTCATCGAAGAAAAAACGGGAATGGCCGAAACCAGCGTGAGGGCGATGGTGACAATCGGGACGATGGAAAGGAGCGTCGTGAAAGTGAGACTGCCTGCGATCTGGAAGCATCGGTCTTCATTGAAGCGCCTGGCGAAGAAATGCGCGAATGCGGAAAGTTTTTTGGTATCCATGAGGCATGCGATGGTGAGCTTCCTATATAATAACTGTGAATCCTTGCACGGTGTCTGACATGAAAGAAATTCTCGTCCTATTCTACAGCCGTGACCGTTCCGTGCGGGAAATGGCCCATCTCGTCGCGAGAGGGGTGGAAAGCGTTCCAGGCATGACGGCGAGGCTGCGCACCGTGCCGAAAGTGTCCATGGTATGTGAATCGGTTGAGCCGGACATCCCTGAAGCGGGCGCGCCCTACGTGGAGCCCGCCGATCTCGATGCCTGTTCCGGATTGGCCCTGGGCTCCCCGGCCTATTTCGGCAACATGGCAGCAAGCATGAAGCATTTCTGGGACGGCACGACTTCATTATGGATCAGGGGGGCATTGGTCGGAAAGCCGGCAGCGGTATTCACCTCCAGCGGCACCCAGCATGGCGGGCAGGAGACGACCCTGATTTCCATGATGGTGCCGCTGCTTCATCACGGCATGATGGTGCTCGGGCTTCCCTATTCCGAGCCCGAGCTCGCCATGACGGAAGGCGGCGGAACGCCTTATGGCGCAAGCCATGTCTCGGGCGTCCAGAACGACCGGGCGATTTCTCCAGACGAGAAAAAGCTCTGCATCGCCCTCGGCAGAAGGCTGGCATTGACCGCACTGAAGCTTGCCCACTGACATGGCCGTCTATAGACTGAAATCCAGCGAGCTCAGGCTTTCGATCGACAAGTCGGCGCTCGGGTTTTCGGATACTTCTGAACTCTCGGGTAAATCCATTCCCTGGATAGGACAGGAAAGGGCCGAAAAAGCGGCGCGCTTCGGCCTTTCGATTCCCCAGCCCGACTACAATCTTTTCGTTCTCGGAGATGCCGGAAGCGGACGTGCTTCCCTGATGAAGGACCTGCTTCTTGAAGTGGCGAAACAAAGGCCGAGCGCGCCCGATCTCGCCTATTTCCACAATTTCGATGCGCCCGAGCGCCCGCTCTTTCTCCGCATCGAGCCGGGGAAGGGGAGAGCCCTGAAGCAGGGGCTCGCGCAATTCGTCGAGGACCTGCAGAAGGAAGTGCCCAGAGCGCTTTCCAGCCAGCCCTTCAAGCTTGCATCGGACAGGATAGCGAAGAAATACAGGCAGAAGGAATCGTCCGCCTACGCCAGGCTTTCCCAATTCGCCGAGCTGCACCATTTCGCGCTCAAGCGGGAGGAAGGGCGGCTCGTCTTCACCGTTCTCGGCGAAAAGGGGCAGGTCATGCTCGAGGACGATTTGCTCGCCCTTACTGCCGAAAAGAGGAGGGAGCTGGACAGCGCCGAGGAGTTGCTGAGAAAGGAAATTCAGGATTTCCTCGAAGCGATGCATCCGGAAGAGAAGCAGATGAACGAAGCGCTTCACGAACTCAGGATCGATACGGCGAGGCCCGTGATAGAAAGGGAAGCGGGAAAACTCCGCCTCATGGAAAGATTCGTCAGGGACCGCGAAAAATATTCGGCCTATGTCGGAAAGCTGGTCTCGAACCTGCTCGACAATCTCCACCTTTTCGAGGAGGCGGCTGAAAGGGAAGAACGCGAGGCATGGTTTTCCCACTGCAAGCTCAATGTCCTTGTCGACAATGCCGATTCAGCGGGCGCCTCCGTCGTGGTCGAGGACAATCCCCAATTCCGCTCGCTTTTCGGCAGCATCGACTATCAGGTCGAAAACGACGTGCTCGTCACGGATTTCACCCGGATCAGGGCGGGGAGCCTTTTCAGGGCGAACGGCGGATTCCTGATACTGCAGGTCGACGATCTGTTGAAGGATCCTTCCCTTTGGGAGAAATTGAGGCGATTCCTGAGAAGCGGGCTTGCCCATATCGACGAACCGGGAATGGCTTATTCCGCCATCACCGCAGTCTCACTCGAACCCGAGCCCGTTTCGCTGGAGGTGAGAATCGCCCTGATCGGCTCCCGGGAGCAGTATTACGAGCTTGAAGAAAACGATGCGGATTTCATGCGGCACTTCAGGGTGAAGGTCGATTTCTCTGAGAGCATACCCGGAAATCCCGACACGCATGCCGCAGCTTCCGTACTGATCGCCCGTATCGTCGAGGCGCATGGTCTTCCCCATTTTTCCAGCCAAGCCGCTGCGCTCCTGCTCGAAGACGCACACAGGAGAATGAATGACCAGGAAAAAATGAGCGCGAGATTCTTCCATCTCGAAATGCTCGTTCTGGAAAGCGCCGCCCTCTGTGGAGCCAGGGGAGGAAAACGGGTCGAGGCGGAAGATGTCGGGGATGCGCTGGCCGCGCGCCGCGAGCGCCACTGTTACCCGGAAATGGCGCTCCAGGATGCGGTGACCAAGGGCGATCTGCTGATCGCCCTGAGGGGAAAGCGCATCGGCCAGATTAACGGCCTCACCCTGATCGATCTGGGCGATTACGCGTTCGGCTTTCCAGTCAGGGTTTCGGCCAGCACCATTTCCGGGAAGGACGGCGTGCTCAACATCGAGCGGGAGGTCGAGCTTTCAGGGCCCAATCACGACAAGGGGGTGTTCATCCTGGAATCCTACATGGGCTCGCTCTTTTCCCATATCGCCCCGCTCAATTTGAATTCCTCCCTGGTGTTCGAGCAGGAATACAGCGGGGTGGAAGGCGATTCGGCATCGCTTGCGGAACTGTTCGCGCTGCTCTCGAGCCTCTCGGGTCGGTCGCTGATGCAATCCGTTGCTGTGACGGGGGCCATAGACCTGCACGGGGAAGTCATGCCCGTCGGCGGGATCAACGAAAAAATAGAGGGATTTTTCAGGGTATGCCGCGCCAACGGTCTGGACGGCACTCACGGGGTGATTATCCCTTCGCGCAACAGGCGGCACCTGATGCTCTCCAGCGAGGTGACCGAGGCGGTGGAGCGGGGCGAATTTCATGTCTATGCGATAGATCATGCCATGGAAGGCTTGTCCCTGCTGACTGGGCTTGCCGCAGGGGATCTGAGGCCTTCAGGCACCTACCCTCAGGACACGATACTCGGCCTCGTCCAGAAGACGTTGCTGGATTTCCGCAAGTCTTACCTTGCTTCCAGGGGCACCTAATCCACCCTGACCGGAACGTAGATCGAGCTGTTTCCCCGCCTGATCAAGAGGGCAACGGTCTTCCCCCTGGGGATTTCCGACAAAAGGTCGTTGAACTGGTCCACGCTCGCGACATCGGTGTGGTTCAATGCCAATATGATGTCGCCTTCCTCAAGCTGCGACTGCAGGACCGCGCCTCTCACCTTGACGATGAGGATGCCGTGGTCGACCCCGGCAGCGTTCTTCTCTTCGGCGCTGAGATTCTTGAGCCCCAGGCCGATGCGATTGATGGCAAGCTTCTGGGGCGGCTCGGCCTGGGGCTGGGTATTCGAAGTGAGCTCGCCCACCATGACGTCGATTTCCTGTCTGGCCCCGTTGCGCCAGATTTCGACTTTCACTTTCGTGCCCGGCTTGGTCGCGCCGACTAGGGCGGGAAGCTCGCTCGAACTGTCGACTTCCCGGCCGTTGAAGCCGGTGATGACGTCTCCCGGGTGGATGCCCGCCGAATCGGCAGGGCTTCCCTTTTCCACGGAGGCGACGAGCGCCCCGTTCGCATCCTTCATGCCGAAGGAACGGGCGAGATCCTGGTTCAGTTCCTGGATTTCCACGCCCA
>JAJZVB010000126.1 GCA_021845885.1 Pseudomonadota bacterium | reverse complement strand
CGTCCCATGGTGATCACCTACAAAATGGCTCCGCTCACCTACAGCCTCAAGAAACGCAAGAAGTACCAGCCCTATGTGGGTCTGCCCAACATCCTTTCAGGGAAATTCGTCGTGCCCGAATTGATCCAGGAAGAGGCTACGCCTGAAAATCTGGCGAATGCCCTGGTCAACCTGATCCAGGACGAGCCCGTCGTCAGGAAGCTGGAAGGGCTGTTTTCTGAAATCCATTGCAGTCTCAGGCAGAATGCAGCAGTCAAGGCCACATCGGCCATACTGCCGATGCTGACATGAACGCCGTCTGCGGCGTGGACGAGGCGGGGAGGGGGCCTCTGGCCGGCCCGGTCTATGCCGCTGCCGTGATCCTGGATCCATCGAAACCCATTCGGGGGCTTGCCGATTCGAAAAAACTGAGCGAAAGAAAGCGCAACGAGCTTGCCGTCCAGATCAGATGCAATGCGCTTTCCTGGGGCATAGGAACGGCCTCTGTCGATGAAATCGATTCGATCAACATCCTGAAGGCCAGCCTCCTCGCCATGGAAAGGGCGGTAGCCGGCCTTTCCGTTATTCCGGGAGAAATTCTGGTCGACGGCATACATTGCCTTTCCATTCCTTCCAGAGCGATCGTCGACGGAGACAGTCTGGTTCCTGAAATCTCTGCGGCATCGATCCTCGCCAAGACAGCCAGGGATGCCTTCATGCTAGAATTGCATCGCGATTTTCCTGAATTCGGTTTCGACAGGCACAAGGGTTATCCCACCTCGTCACATCTGGAGGCGCTGAAAATCCATGGACCCAGTCCGGTTCACAGAAAAAGCTTCTCGCCGGTCAAGGCGCTTTTGAGATGATCTGGTATTATCGTCGTAATCGCGAGATTGCCGGCCCGATCCCGTTGCCTGCGATAGAGCGCTACCTCATTCTCGGACGCCTGGGCTTGAATGACGAGGTCAGGCAGGATGACGGTCCGTGGATCCGGATCAGGAATTGCCCGGAACTCGAATCCACCTGCAAGCAGATACTGGAAGGAAGCGAAGAAGCGCTTGCCGTGGCAAAGCGCTACGCCGACGAGCGCAATCACGCGAGGCGCTCGGCAAACCGCGCAGAGAAAAACGATCTCAGAAGGCGCGAAAGGAGGGCGAGTGAGCCGCAGCAAATCGTGGAACTGCGCGCCAATCGGAAAACCCTTTTCGAACCCCGCAAGGAAAGAAGCTGGATGGGCTACCTTCTGATCGCCTGCATCGTCGTTCTGGCCTTGGCGGCGGTTCTATTTTACCAGCCGGTCAATCCGATCAAGATAGGGCTTCCCGGGCGTTGATGAAGATAATCGCATCGAAGGACAATCCCCTTTTCAAGACGCTCTCGAAAATTGAATCTTCTTCCAGGGAAAGAAAAGCGTCGGGAAAAACTTTGCTCGACGGCATCCATCTCGTATCCGCATGCCTTGAAAGCGGATTGAAGCCCGAGCTTATCGTCTTAAAGGAATCCTTGAAGAATAATCATGAATTCATTGAATTAAATGAATATAATGGAACAGTTTTGATGAGCGACAGCCTTTTCGACAGGATTTCCACGGTCAGATGCCCTACAGGGATTTTGGCCCTGATTCCTGTTCCTGCCGAGCGTCCGGATGCCAGCCCTGATTGCTGCATTTTCCTCGATGAAATCCAGGATCCAGGGAACATGGGCGCCATTCTGCGCGCAGCGGCGGCTTCCGGCGCATCCGACGCGTTCCTTTCAAAAGGCTGTGCCGATCCATGGTCGCCCAAGGTATTGCGGGCTGGAATGGGTGCGCATTTCGGGATTCGCATTCACATGGATTCGGATATCGGGAAAATCATCACGCATTTCGAAGGCAATACGGTCGCCATGACGCTCGAAGCCGAACAGTCCATTTTCGAGCTCGACCTGAGGGGAAAAGTCGGCTTCCTGATCGGCAACGAAGGCTCGGGCATTTCCGATAAACTCCTTTCCTTTGCAGGCACCAGGGCAAAGATTCCCATGCCGGGAAAAATCGAATCGCTCAATGCGGCTCAGGCAGCGGCGATCTGCCTGTTCGAGCGCGTGAGGCAATCGACGTGATCTTCCTTTTCAACAAGCCTTACGGCGTGCTTTCCCAGTTCAGCCCGGAAGGATCGCACAAAACGCTGAAGGAGTTCATTCCCATTCCGGGAATCTATCCCGCAGGAAGACTGGACGCTGACAGCGAAGGGCTCCTCGTGCTGACCGACGAGGGCAAGCTGCAGCACAGCCTGAGCCATCCGAAAACGAAAACGGAAAAGACTTATCTGGCCCAGGTCGAGGGGGAGCCGGACGCCTCGGCGATCGAATCGCTGGAGGGTGGCGTCGATCTTGGCGATTTCGTTACCCGGCCGGCCAAAGTCAGGCTTATCGAGGGGCCCGAATGGCTATGGGAAAGGAATCCGCCCATCAGATACCGGCAATCCATTCCGACTGCCTGGATGGAGATCACGATTTCGGAGGGAAAGAACAGGCAGGTGAGGAGGATGACCGCGAAGGTCGGCCATCCCACCCTGAGACTGGTGCGCTATTCGGTCGGTCCATGGAACGTCTCCGGACTTTCCCCAGGGGAATATCAGCCCTCCAGCCTGCCTCTCGAATGACGCTTGCGCTCGTTTTCCGTCAGATAGCGCTTCCTCAGACGGATCGTTTTCGGGGTGATTTCGACGAGTTCGTCGTCATCGATGAATTCGATCGCTGATTCGAGCGTCAATTGTATGGGCGGGGTCAGGGTGACCGCCTCGTCCGTTCCCGAAGCCCTGACGTTGGTGAGCTGCTTGCCCTTGATCGGGTTGACCACGAGATCATTGTCCCGGCTGTGAACGCCGATGATCATGCCTTCGTAGAGCCTGTCGCCCGGAACCACGAACATCCTGCCCCGATCCTGAAGCTTCCACAGTGCATAGGCCACCGCGTCGCCCTGCTCGGCGGAAATCAACACGCCGTTCCTGCGTGATGCGACTTCTCCCTTGGCCGGTGCGTATTCGTCGAAGACATGGCTCATCATCCCCGTACCGCGGGTGAGCGTGAGAAATTCAGACTGGAATCCGATGAGGCCGCGCGCGGGAATGCGGTAATCGAGCCGGGTTCTTCCCCGCCCGTCCGGGACCATGTCGAGCAGCTCGCCCCGTCTTGCCCCGAGCGCCTCCATCACCGAACCCTGGTTCGCTTCCTCGACGTCGACCGTCAGCGCTTCATAAGGCTCACACTTCACGCCGCCCATTTCCTTCATCAATACCCTGGGACGGGAAACGGCAAGCTCGTAGCCTTCTCGCCTCATGGTCTCGAGCAGAATGGTGAGATGGAGCTCGCCTCGGCCCGATACCAGGAAAACATCGGTGTCTTCCGTGTCCTCGACGCGCAGGGCGACATTGGTCAGCAATTCCTTTTCCAGTCTTTCCCTCAATTGACGGCTCGTGACGAACTTGCCTTCCTGGCCTGCAAAAGGCGAGGTATTGACCTGGAAATTCATGGTCAGCGTCGGCTCGTCCACGGCGAGAAGCGGCAATGCCTTGGGACTCGCGGGATCCGCGATGGTGAAGCCTATGCCGATTTCCTCCATGCCGTTGACGAGGACGATATCTCCGGCTTCAGCTTCTTCGAGCAGGACGCGCTCAAGTCCTGAAAAACCCAGCACCTGGTTGATCCTTCCCTTCTTGGGCGGCTTGTCGCCGTTCAATATGGCGACTTCCTGTCCGGGTCTGATCCTGCCGCGCCGGATCCGGCCTATGCCTATGCGGCCCACGAAGCTCGAATAGTCGAGCGCGCTGATCTGGAGCTGGAGCGGCCCTTCGGAATCGCCATCCGGTGCCGGAACATGCTTCAGCACCGTCTCGAAAAGCGGCCTCATGTCGCTCGATTCCTCGTTCAAGTCGAGCTTGGCATAGCCATTCAGGGCTGAAGCATAGACCACCGGGAAATCAAGCTGCTCTTCCGTTGCGCCGAGATTGTCGAAAAGCTCGAAAGTATGATTCACCACCCAGTCAGGTCTCGCCCCCGGGCGGTCGATCTTGTTCACCACCACGATGGGCTTGAGCCCCAGCGCCAGCGCCTTCTTGGTGACGAAACGGGTCTGGGGCATCGGCCCGTCCACCGCATCGACGAGCAGGAGCACGCCGTCCACCATGGACAATACGCGCTCGACTTCCCCCCCGAAGTCGGCATGTCCCGGCGTATCGACGATATTGATGTGGGTGCCCATGTAGTCGACGGCGGTATTCTTGGCCAATATGGTGATGCCGCGCTCCTTCTCCAGGTCGTTGCTGTCCATGACCCGCTCGGATACGACCTGATGCGAGGAAAAAGTGCCTGCCTGGTGCAGGAGCTTGTCGACGAGGGTGGTTTTGCCGTGGTCGACGTGGGCGATAATGGCGATGTTTCTCAAGGCGCGGGACATGTGGAATACTCTGCGAATAAAACACAGCATTATATCACAGCGGATACTAGGAATTTTTTTAATATACGGTTATAATTCACTGGATTTGGCGGTTGTCTCTGATCGCCATTGGTTTCATCGTTCCCTGACCTTCCTTCTCCAGTTGGAGTGAATACTGCCGGTTAGCGACGATGTTTGTGCGCTGGCGGCTTTAATTCGGCCCTTATCAGGCTTTTCTGCCTGCGCGCGTTTATTTCATTCACTTTAGGAAAAAACGTGTCTTTTGAAAAATTGAATCTTCACCCCCTCATCCTCAAAGCATTGAGCGAATCAGGTTATGTCGCGGCCACGCCGATACAGGAAAAGGCCATCCCGGAGCTCGTCGCAGGACATGACCTGATGGCGTCAGCCCAGACAGGGACGGGAAAGACGGCTGCATTCATGCTGCCGGCGCTCAACAGGCTTGTCGAGCCGTCCAAGGTGAATGCCAAGGGCCCGAGAATCCTCGTCCTGACCCCGACAAGGGAACTCGCGCAGCAGGTGAGCACAGCCGCTGCAAAATACGGGAAATACCTGCGCAATGCCAACGTCGTCACGATCCTGGGCGGAATGCCCTATCCGCTTCAGAACAAGCTGCTTTCCAGACATGTCGACATTCTCGTCGCCACGCCCGGGCGCCTCATCGATCACATCGAGCGCGGCAGGATCGATTTTTCTAGGCTGGAAATGCTGATCCTGGATGAGGCCGACAGGATGCTCGACATGGGATTCATAGACGATGTGGAAAAGATTGCGGAAGCGACCCCGTCCTCGCGTCAGACCATCCTCTTTTCGGCCACGCTCGAAGGCGGGATTGGCAAGCTGGGAGCGTCCCTCATGAAGGAGCCCAAGCTCATTCGCATCGCGTCCCAGACGGCGAGGCACGAAAACATCGAACAGCGCCTGCATTATGTCGACGACATGCAGCACAAGAATCGTCTCCTCGATCACACGCTGCGCGACATCAATCTCAAGCAGGCGATCGTTTTCACCGCGACGAAGCGGGATGCCGACCTGCTCGCCGACGATCTCCTGGCAAAAGGCTACGAGGCTGCAGCTTTGCACGGGGACATGAGCCAAAGGGAGCGCACCAGGACGCTCACCAAGCTGCGCCAGGGCGGGCTCAAGGTGCTGGTCGCAACCGACGTG
>JAJZVB010000125.1 GCA_021845885.1 Pseudomonadota bacterium | reverse complement strand
AGCAGGTTCCTGCGATGATCGAGCGCTATCGCGGCATGGTCACATCCAAGGGCGGGGTAATCCACCGCCTCGAAGACTGGGGGCGCCGCCAGCTGGCCTACCCGATCCAGAAGATCCACAAGGCGCATTATGTGCTGATGAATGCCGAATGCGACCAGGAAACGCTGGACGAGCTCGAGCACACCTTCAGGTTCAACGATGCGATCCTGCGCCATCTGACCGTCAAAATGCATTCCGCGGTCACCGAACCTTCTCCCATGATGCGCGAGGAAAGGCAGAAGACTGCGCCCGCCGGGGAAAGCAAAGAAGCCGCCTAGGTGAACAGCGTCCGCCTGGACGGGAAGCTTTCGGGCTTGAGCGCCCTGCGTTATTCGCCTGCAGGAATTGCCATCATGGAATTCAGGCTGATTCATGATTCAAGCCAGACCGAAGGCGCAATGAAGCGCCAGGTCGAATTTGAAATCGAAGGCATGGCGGTCTCGGACATGGCGATCAGGCTGTCCGGTTTGCAGGAAGGAACCCGAATCGGACTTGAAGGTTTTCTGACCAGAAAGAGCTACAGGAACAGGGAAATCGTTTTACATATAAACCATTTTGAATTAATAGGATAAAATCATGTCTCGTCCATTCAAACGCAATGACAAGAACAAGAAAGACAGCGCGAATGCTTCGCGCAATCTGTTCAAGCGCAGAAAGTTCTGCCGCTTCACTGTTGAGGGCATCAAGGAAATCGACTACAAAGACGTCGATCTCCTGAAGGATTTCATCAGCGAGAACGGCAAGATCATTCCTTCCCGCATCACGGGAACAAAAGCGCATTACCAGCGCCAGCTCGGCACGGCGGTAAAGCGCGCGCGCTTTCTTGCCCTGCTTCCCTATACCGATCTGCACTGAGGAGTCCAGCCATGCAAGTGATATTGATGGAAAAGGTGGCCAATCTCGGCATTCTTGGAGATATCGTCAAGGTCAAGGACGGCTATGCGCGCAATTTCCTAATCCCGACGAAGAAAGCCAAGCGCGCAACGCCAGCCAACATCGCCGAATTTGAGGAAAAACGCGCCCTGCTTGAAAAGGCGCAGCAGGAAGTCCTGGCGAAGGCGCAGGATCTCGCGGAGAAGCTGGAAGGACTGGTCATCAGGATCGAACACAACGCCGGCGTGGATGGAAAGCTTTTCGGCTCGATCACGAACATCGATATTTCCGAGGCGCTCAGGGCGCAAGGCTTCGGTGTGGAAAAGTCAGCGATAAGGCTCCCCACAGGGCCCCTGAAGCAGACAGGCGAACATGCCGTCTCGATCGCACTTCATGCAGACGTCGTTCCGACCATCACCGTTTCCGTGGTCGCAGCCTGAGTTCTGCAGCGCAAGAAAAGGGCTGCTTATGGCCCTTTTTTTGTTTCGGGCGGCCTAATGCATTCTTGAAATCCGGCTGCAGGACATGACCCTCGAAATCGACTCGATCAAGCTCCCCCCGCACTCTGTCGAAGCGGAACAGTCGGTGCTGGGCGGGCTTCTCCTCGACAACCATGCCTGGGACAAAATCGCCGACCTCATCAACGAGGCGGACTTCTACAGGCAGGACCACCGCCTCATTTACCGCCACATTTCCCTTTTGATCGGAAGGAGCAATCCGGCCGACGTCATCACCATTTCAGAATCCCTGGAAAGCAGCAAGGAGCTGCAGAATGCGGGAGGAATCGCCTACCTCGGCGCACTGGCCCAAAATACGCCATCTGCCGCGAACATCAGGCGATATGCGGAAATCGTCAGGGAAAGATCGGTCATGCGCAAGCTTGCCGAGGTAGGTGCCGCGATTTCCGAATCCGCCTACAACCCCATGGGACGCACTGCAGGCGAGCTCCTGGATTCGGCTGAGGCCAAGGTTTTCGAAATCGCCGAAGCCAGCGCCCGGGGAAAACAGGGATTCGTCAATATCCAACCCCTTTTGAGGCAGGTCGTCGAGCGCATCGAAGTGCTCTACAACCGCGACGAAGACAGCGATGTCACCGGCATTGCGACAGGCTTCACGGATCTCGATCAGAAAACCTCCGGATTGCAGCCCGGAGATCTCGTCATCGTGGCAGGCCGCCCGAGCATGGGAAAAACCGCCTTTTCTCTCAATATCGCTGAAAATGTGGCCCTTTATTCAAAGAAGCCTGTTGCCGTATTCAGCATGGAAATGGGCGGAGCGCAGCTCGCCATGCGCATGCTGGGTTCCGTAGGACGCCTAGACCAGCACAAGCTGAGGACAGGCCGCCTCGCAGACGACGACTGGCCGAACCTGACCCATGCCTTGGGCAAGCTTTCTGAAGCGCCCATTTATATCGACGAGACGCCTTCACTCAATTCGATCGAGCTCCGTGCGAGCTCCAGAAGGCTCTACAGGCAGCATGGCGAACTCGGCCTGATCGTGGTCGACTACCTTCAGCTCATGTCGGCCACCTCGTCCGGTGAAAACCGCGCGACCGAGATTTCGGAAATATCGAGGTCTTTGAAAGCGCTCGCCAAGGAACTCCATGTTCCCGTCGTCGCGCTTTCCCAGCTCAACCGAAGTCTGGAGCAGCGTCCGAACAAACGCCCGGTCATGTCAGATCTGAGGGAATCAGGCGCAATCGAACAGGATGCCGACCTGATCCTCTTCATCTACCGGGACGAAGTTTACAATCCGGAAACCCAGGACAAGGGCATTGCCGAAATCATCATCGGAAAACAAAGGAATGGCCCGATCGGGACGGTGAGGCTCACCTTCCTCGGGGAATACACGCGTTTCGAAAATGCAGCTCATTCAGGACAATACTAAAGCGAGAACATCATGATTCGTACCCGTTTCGCCCCGAGCCCGACTGGCTATCTGCATATCGGGGGGGCACGCACGGCCCTTTTTTCCTGGGCATTCGCACGGAAACATGGCGGGAAATTCATACTCAGAATAGAAGACACCGATCTCGACCGCTCCACCCAGGAATCCGTGCAGGCCATCACCGACGGCATGAACTGGCTGGGCCTCGATTACGATGAGGGTCCCTATTATCAGATGCAGCGCCTTGCAAGATACAACGAAGTCGCCGAACGCCTGCTGAAAGAGGGCAAGGCCTACTATTGCTATGCCTCCAGGGAAGAGCTCGAGGAAATGCGTGAAGCGCAAAAGGCCAGGGGAGAAAAGCCGCGCTACGACGGCAGATGGCGGGAAAGCAGGCGAACGCCTCCTGAAGGCGTCAAGCCGGTCATCCGTTTCAAGAATCCGCTCGAAGGGGAAGTGGTGATCGAAGATCTCGTCAAGGGAAGGATCACCGTGGAAAACAGCGAACTCGACGATCTGGTCATCATGCGCGCCGACGGCACGCCCACCTACAATTTCGGCGTGGTGATCGACGACATGGACATGGGCATTACGCATGTCATCAGGGGGGACGACCATGTCAACAACACGCCTCGCCAGATCAACATATTGAGGGCGCTGGACGCCTCTTTGCCGCATTATGCCCATTTGCCGATGATACTGGGGGAGGACGGCGAGCGGCTTTCAAAAAGGCATGGCGCCGTGAGCGTGATGCAGTACTTCGAGGACGGCTACCTGCCCGAAGCATTGCTCAACTACCTCTCCAGGCTGGGCTGGTCCCACGGCGACGAGGAAGTATACGACATGGCGCAATTCGTGGAATGGTTCGATCTGGACAAGATCAGCAAATCCGCTGCGCAATTCAATCCTGAAAAGCTGCTCTGGGTCAATCAGCAGCACATGAAGCATGCCGAAAATGAAAGGCTCGCCTTGCTTGTCGGGCCTTTTCTGGAAAGGAATGGGTGCGATTCTTCATCAGGCCCGGAATTCGGCCAGGTATGCGGCTTGCTGAAGGAGCGCGTCAACACCCTGGCCGAACTCGCCGACGCAGCGGTATATTTCTACAGGCGGCTCGACCCTTCCCCCGAGCTTCTTGAAGCTCATTTCACTGTTGAAAACAAGGAAATATTCGAAGAACTGATGGCGCGCCTCGACGGAATTGAATGGACGAAGGAAAACATTGCGCAGACCCTCAAGCATTTTGCTTCTGAAAAAGGGATGAAGCTCGGGAAAATCGCCATGCCCCTCAGGGTCATAGTCACCGGGGAAGAGCATACCCCGCCGATCGATGCCGTTCTGGCGCTGATCGGAAAGGAGGAAGTGCTCGCCAGAATGATGCACCGGATCGGGCCAGCCCGGGTTGATTGAAACGCCCAAGCATGTAAAATTGACAGGTCTCTTTCATGGAATGAATATGACGGACAAGGCTTCGATAGACGCGTTGCAGGCAACAATCCGAAAAACGGACACCCTCCCCACGATTTCGGCGATCGGCCAGCGCCTGCTTTCCCTGCGCCTCGACACCGAGGAAGGCGAACGGGAGCTCATGAATCTCGTCGAATCCGATCCGATGATCGCTGCGCGCATTATCGGCCTGGCCAATTCTCCCGTTTTCGCCCCGGCCAAGAAAATCTGTTCGATTCGCGATGCCGCGATGGTTCTCGGGTTATCCCGCGTCAAGGCGATCGCCATCAGCATCGCGCTCATGGGGCCGCTCCGCGTCAGGGAAAGCCAGCATTTCAGCATCAAGAAATTATGGTTGCACAGTTTCTCGATGGCGGTCGGCATGCGCACGTTGTCCGGAATGATTCCGAGGCACATTCGCCCGCCCGAAGATCAACTTTTCCTTGCCGGCCTGCTGCACGACATCGGCTTCCTCGCTTTCGCCTATCTCGAGCGAAAAAAATTCGACGATTTCCTGACCCAGCTCGATGCGTACCCGGACCGGCCCGTGGCTGAGCTCGAAACCGGGATTTTCGGCATGAGCCACGCTGATTTGGGCGCACTGCTAGGGCGCCATTGGGGACTGCCCGAAGAAATCACTGCTGTCATCGGCGGACATCATCTCGCTGGCGTTTCACCGGATCCGATGCTCACCCTGGGCAGAATCACGGAAAGGATTCTGGGAGAAGGCGCGATCAAGGAAGAAATCCGCAAGATCAGCCCGGAAGAAGAGCAAGCGGAACTCGACATCCTCGGGCTGGAATCCGCTCATCTGGAAAAGGCAAGCTCCATTCTCGCCCAGCAGCAGGAGCAGATACGGATTCTCGCAGACATGCTCGGAAACTGAGGATATCCTTTACAGGGCAGGAAGGATCAAGTATAATTTTGGTCTTTGTGGGGGTATAGCTCAGCTGGGAGAGCGCTTGCATGGCATGCAAGAGGTCAGCGGTTCGATCCCGCTTATCTCCACCAGGAAATTCAGGTCCCCATCGTCTAGAGGCCTAGGACACCGCCCTTTCACGGCGGCGACACGAGTTCGAATCTCGTTGGGGACGCCAATAAAACAGTCAGTAATTCATCAAGTTAGTATATTCGAGTATCCCCTCTTTTCCCGCAGTTTCCCCTTATTTTTTTCCCAAATTTTCCCAGATTTTCCAAAACCCTGAATTCAAGGGGGGGCTGTTAGCAACAAATAGAACTGTCCGGTTTTGTAGCAAATGAATTGTCCGCTTTTGACAGTCTGAATCATTGGGTCTGGATTCAGGCTGTTGCTGTGATGGGCGACGGCAATGACGCGGATCACATCGCCTTGCAGCCGGTAGATCAGC
>JAJZVB010000124.1 GCA_021845885.1 Pseudomonadota bacterium | reverse complement strand
CAGGGAGATGATCATGATTTATCGAAATCTTTTTCCTCGCGATATATTCGCGGAAATGCAACGGATGCAAAGAGTTTTGGAGCGGACTTTAGGCGATTCACCCAGCATTCGCGGCGCTGAAGGTGGTTATCCGGCGATGAATGTGGGGATTACGCCAAAATCCGTCGAAATTTATGCTTTTGCACCTGGAATGGATCCTTCTGCAATTGATGTTCAGATCGAAAGAGGCACGCTTACCATCAGCGGCGAACGCAAGGCGGATTTGCCCGTGGAAAATGCAACGGTGCATATCAATGAGCGGTTCTCAGGTCGGTTCCGCCGTCGTGTTTCTTTGCCTGAGGACGTTGACACGAACGTTGCTACAGCCAAATATAACGATGGGCTTCTTCAGATCAGCGTGCCAAGAAAAGAAGCCGTTCAACCACGCCGCATTGCCATTCAGTAAAGAGGAGGTCACCATGAATACTCAGGTTCAAAAAAATGATGACAATAATTCGGGTAGAGAAGCAATTCGCTCGCCGGTTGATGTTGTTGAAGACTCGAATGGGATAACTCTCTTGGCCGACTTCCCGGGCGTGCCTAAAGACAAGCTGAACATCCATGTGGAAGGAGATACTTTGATCCTGGAGGGAGAACTGGGTATGGCGATACCAGAAGGTATGGGGGCCGTCCATGCTGACGTGGATCTACCCAATTTCAAGAGGATATTCACCTTATCCAAAGATTTGGACACCAGCAAGATTTCAGCCGACTTCCACCAGGGCGTATTGAAGTTGCGAATTCCGAAGGCTGAACATGCCCAACCGAGGAGAATCGCCATTCAATCGTCATAATGGCTTTCGAATACCGAGGAGATTGACCATGAAACTCGATAATCTCAAGGAAAACATGGAATCATGGCTAAACGGCATGGCTGAAGGGTGGCGTCATCTCTGGAAATCAACAGGGAATGCGTTGACTCACTTCAAACCCGGTGAGAAAACGAATTTGCCTGTGGCATCGCAAATTGATGATGACTCCTGGGCAACTGGCACCGGCTGGTCTTTACTTGGGGCAGAATTATTCGAGGATGACCAGCAATTGGTGGTTCGACTGGAAACCCCTGGCATGGACAAAAAGGATCTCGACATCGAAATCGATGGCGAGATGCTGATTGTTCGGGGGGAAAAACGCTTCGAAAACGAGAAAACAACCGGTCGATGGCGGACATTTCAATGTGCGTATGGTTCTTTCCGGCGAGTCTTTCCCTTACCCGTTCCGGTGAAGATTGACGCTGCAAAAGCCAGCTACAAAAACGGGATATTGAGAATTGAAATGCCCAAGCTAAATCCGGGCAAGGCAAAATCAGTATCGGTAAAAGTGGAATAAAAATATCTTTAAGGTGGCCATCTTTAAGATGGCCACCTTAGTTATTGGCATGGTGATATTAAATCTACCGGTCTAAAAACATCAGGAGCTTTTTTGTTCGCATGTCCGCCGGATCAAACGAGCAGCCCGCGGACTCTCTCGGTCCTCTAGTTGTTTGTGTTGCGCTTTAGTAAATAACCAGTAACTCATTGATATATATGAATCTGGCATGTATATTTCGTTGCATATTATGTTGCGTTTATATGTCAGATGACCAAGATAAGGGCTGATAATCTGACCCGTGTCCTGCGCGAGCATCCCAGAGCGGGAAGCTCGGAGCTATGCGTGCGGCTCGGCGGAATAAATCGAGCGACCCTGATGCGTGCGCTGAAAACCCTGGGGGATGCCGTTGTTGTCGGCGGGGAAACCCGACGGACCCGATATGCCTTGCGGCGAGCCCTGCGCGGCAGCATTGCGCCAATGCCCTTCTACCGCATTGACGAGGCAAACAACGACATGCATGAGGGCAATCTGGCATTTCGTCCGGGACTGAGCTTGGCGCCAGTTTATGACATGTTGCCGATGGCTTATGCGCCGATGCGCGGCGGAGAGTTGCCGAGAAGAGATTTCCACCCCAGCCTCCCGCTTCCTGCCGAGGCCGATGCATGGA
Source organism: Pseudomonadota bacterium (assembly GCA_021845885.1). GTDB lineage: Bacteria > Pseudomonadota > Gammaproteobacteria > Burkholderiales > JABEVD01 > JABEVD01. The sequence continues at coordinate 3,679 of JAJZVB010000124.1, read as the reverse complement.
AACAGGCTGCAACTGCAGCAATCGGGTTTTGGGAATCGGGTTCGGAAGATGTACGGATCAGCGATGATTTTCGCCGCATCTGCGATGAAAACAGGCGAATTCTGGAAGAGCTGCGCGATCGCGCAAGGTGAGTCCCAGAATCGACATCTCATGCCGAGATGATTTTGCTCCCCTCATGATGCTTCCCTGATGTAACATTGCCGTACGGATTCAATTTTTGGCTAGAAGAGGGATGGAGTTCTACGGTTTTCTTTCGGTCGGTATAGGCGCGGCGCTCGGCGCATGGCTGCGCTGGTGGCTGGGCGTTCTGCTCAATCCGTTTTTCCCCACGATCCCCATGGGAACCCTGGCTGCGAACCTGCTCGGCGGCTATCTCGTTGGCGTTGCAGTGGCTTTTTTCCCCCATTCCTCCCTTCCTCCGGAAGCCAGGCTTTTCGCCGTCACCGGCTTCCTGGGCGGGCTCACCACCTTTTCCACCTTTTCAGCCGAGGTGGTGACGCTTTTTTCCAGGTCGGAATATTTGTGGGGAAGCGTGGAGGCGGGCGTGCATCTTTTCGGCTCCTTTTCCATGACGGCGCTCGGCATGCTGACAGTCAACCTGATCAGGGAAAGATTGTGAAGGGCTGCCCGTTCTGCAGGCAGGAAGGGATCCTGTTCAGGAACGAACTGGCCCATGTCCGGCGCGACAAATATCCGGTCAACCCGGGGCATCTTCTCGTCATTCCCGACCGGCATGTTGCCGATTTTTTCGATACCACCCAGGCTGAGAAGGCCGCTCTGCTCGATCTCGTTGAGGAGGCGAAGCACTATCTGGCTGAGGAATTTTCGCCCGACGGCTACAATCTCGGGGTCAACATCGGGGAGGCCGCAGGACAGACCGTGATGCATGTCCATCTGCACCTGATTCCCCGTTTCAGGAACGATTCGGCCAATCCGAGGGGCGGGGTGCGCGGCGTGATTCCGGAAAGGCAGTCCTATTGAAGGAGGGGAAATGAAGGGCATTTGCCTCAGGTTTTATGTCCACGAAAACCGTAAACACCGTCACATCCTGGTTTACGAATGGCTCCTTGAAGCGGCCAAAAGGATGGGCATCCAGGGCGGATCCGCGTTCAAGTCGATTGCGGGTTTCGGGCGCCACGGCGTGCTTCACGAGGAGCATTTCTTCGAGCTGGCGGGCGACTTGCCTCTCGAAGTGGTTTTCGTGGTGAGCGAGGAAGAGGCGGACAGGCTGATCGACAGGATCAAGTCGGAAAATCTTTCGCTTTTCTACGTGAGGATGCCAGTCGAATACGGACTGACCTAGGCCGGTAGCAAACCACCCTATTTTCCATTATAATGCGGTTCTTGCGCCCGTAGCTCAGCTGGATAGAGTACTTGGCTACGAACCAAGGGGTCGGGAGTTCGAATCTCTCCGGGCGCGCCAGTCATGGATAAAAGTGGGCACTTGACCGGTGCCCATTTTTATTTGGTGGAGGGTTGCAGCGAGCGCACCATAGCTTCCTTTGACCGTCGCCGTCTTGTCTTCCACCGTGATCTCGTCCACCAGAAGGTTTAGGTAGCTTTTCGCCAGACCGGAATCCTTGGCCAGCAACTTCTGCCGTAGCACCTTCCCGAACTTTTCTACCTGACTCGGTTTCAGATATTCCACCGCGGGCAGGGAGGGTTCCCGACTGACACCGGCCCGCTCGATCAACAAGGCTTCCCGTGACGCTTTGTGCTGCTGGGCACGGCGCTGTGTGGTTTCGTCCAGATCGACGATCCCGGTTTCGATGGCTTCCAGAAGGCGCTGCTGCCGATCCTCGACCTGCCTGATTTGCCGGTTCAGCTCGTTGATGCGTTCCTGCTGGCCGCCTTTGGAGGTCTGGATGCGCTTGCGTAGTTCAGCCATCAGGTCTTGCAGGCGTTCCGGCGCAAAGACTTTTTCAGCCAGGCGATTCAGCACCAGATCGTCCAGCTTTTCCATCGGCAGGTTGGCGCTGGTGCAGGCGTGGTTCCCCTTGCTCAGACGGCTGGTGCACTTGTAATACTTGTAGCGCCCGCTCTTGCCCGTGGCCAGCGTCATGCTGGCCCCGCAAATGCCACACTTCAATAGACCGGTGAGTAGGGTGGGGGAGGACACCCGACGCGGCGGGGTTCGACTTGGGGCGCGGGATTCACGCTTGATTCTGACTTGCTCGAAGGTCGCGGCATCGATGATGGCGGGAATGTCGGTCTTGACCCATCCCTCGGGCGCCCTGACTTGCCCCGTTCTCGAATCCCGCACGTTGAAGAAATAGTCGCCCATGTACAGGGTATCGGACAACAGGTCATGGATTTTCTGCAAGCGCCAAGGCTTGCCGCGCATCAGCAGCCCCTTCTCGGTCAGGTGCCTGGCAATCTCCTTGCCGCCCATCTCCCGGCCGTTCAATCCATGCAGGTAAAGAGCATAGGCCATGCGCACGATCCCGGCTTCGGCCTCATCGATGGCCAATTTTTTCTTCCTGCGCCCCCGACTGCCTGAAATGTCCGTGGGCATGGCTTGATAACCGAAAGGCGCGCGGGAACCGTTGAAGAAGCCCTGTCTGGCATTCTCCTTCATGGCCCGGCTGACATGCTTGGAATTCTCCTGACTCTGATAACCGTCGAACATGCGGATGATGTTGCGCACCAGTTCCCCGCTGGCGTCATCCGAAGTCGGCTGGGTGATGGAGAACAATTTCACACCATTGCGCTTGAGCTTCCTTTCATGCACCCCGGCCTCGATCCCATCGCGGAAGAAGCGGGAATGGCTATGCACGATGATGGCCTCGAAGGCAGGCGGTTTCAGTAAGGCATCTCCCATCATTTGCTGGAAGAGGGGGCGCTTGTCGTCGGTCGCCGATGCGCCCGGTTCGATGTACTCGGAAACCACGATATGCCCGTTGACCTTCGCCCAGTCGTGCAGCTGGCGCAACTGGTCCGGAATCGACAGGTCATTGTCGGCTTGTCGCGTCGTGGACACTCTGGCATACAGTGCAATTTGCATGGCGGCTCCCGAGGAGGGGGAAAACAGGATTAGTCAGGACATTCTAACGCGATGGCGGGTTTTATCAAATCAACGCCGGGAGTGCCGGATTCGGGAACGCCGGATTCCAGCCAGGCCATTTCAGCAATGATCTCGTGGACTATGGACATCAGCAGCTCGATCTCGGCCTCAGGGATAGTATCGGCCTCAGGGCGGAATCGGATGAGGAGCGTCATATCGATCAGGATTTTTGCCCTGGTGTTATACGACACGAGTGGCGACAGCCGGTCGCCAGGGTTGCCGAGACGCTTTGAATAAGGGGGGGGAATTTTTTACCGCTCCAGCCTGATGAATTACCTATATTCAGCAGGGGCGGAAATTTTGAGAAGCGACGCGCCGATAAATCGGATGGGGTGTCGGGCGGAGCCTGACCGGGGTGGGAACGGAAACTGGCGGCTTGTCCGCCATGTTTAACGATCCCCTACCTTGTACCGTATTTCTTTCAAGAGCCTTCCAAGAGCCTTCTCCGACGGCAAGAAAGGCAATGTCCGCCCCTGCTGAATGGAGAGGTGCAGAAACCCGAAGGGCGCACTTAGGAGTCACTGCGTGACTCGTGCGGTCGCTGCGCGACAAAACAAGAAAGGCAAAGGTATGGCAATCAACGCCATTTCCCCCGGTCTGCTGCCGTTGGCAGGA
>JAJZVB010000123.1 GCA_021845885.1 Pseudomonadota bacterium | reverse complement strand
AGCGCGGCCACGCCCAGCGCGATGCCGACCATCGAAATCAGTGAAATGAAGGAAATGAAGTGATTGCGCCGTTTCGCACGGGTATAACGCAATCCGACAAAAAGCTCGTAAGTCAACGCTCGAAATTTCTGAAAAAGATGGAGTTTGACACAAGGATGAATGGGGCACAAATTTCGATTAAACTTGCAGCCATGAAATTTCACATCCTGGTTCCGAACCTTTTCTGGCCCGATGCGACCTTCAGGATCGAGGCGCTTCCCCATCTCGAGACGCTCCTGGCCAAGGGGGAGCGCGTCATGAGCCCGGGATGCGGCCTTGAAGAATGGCTTTGCAAAGCCTTCCTGGTGAGGAAGCAGGAAGACTGGCCCGTAGCCCCCCTCACTTTGGAAAAGGGCGCCGAGGATCTCGACTACTGGCTGAGGGCGGACCCGGTCAATCTCCAGGTGAGACGCGACCACCTCACCCTTCTTGGCCCTGAAGCGCTTTCCGTATCGGACCGGGAAGCCGGATTGGTCATCGATGCGCTCAACAGGCATTTCGAAACAGACGGCCTGCTTTTCGTCGCAGAAAATCCGGAAGCCTGGCTTGTCCGCCCCCCTTCTCCGCCCCATGTCTCGACAACGCCCCTTTGCGACGCGATCGGGCGGGACATCGACCCTTATCTTCCCAAGGGGGTCGACGCGATGCGCTGGAACCAGATCGCGAACGAAATCCAGATGCTGCTCCACGATCATCCCGTCAACGAAGAAAGGGAGCGCGAAGGAAAGTTTCCGGTCAACAGCCTCTGGTTCTGGGGGGGAGGCATGGCCCCGGATGTCAGGCAATCCCCTTTTTCCTCGATTTCTTCGGACAATCTGATCGCCAGAGGGCTTTCCAAGCAGACCGATACCCCTTTCCGTCCCGTTCCGGTAAACGCCAAGGAATGGCTATCCGGTCTTCAGGGAGAAGGAGAACATCTCGTCATCCTCGAAGACCTGAGATTCCCTTCGAGGTACGGCGACGCGAACGAATGGGATTCGAGACTGAGGCGAATCGAATCGGAATGGTTCGAACCATTGCACCTTGCCGTTCAGGAAGGCTCGACGCTCACCCTCACGAACTGCGAAAGCGGCCTTTCCTTCGGCACGGGCAGGCTCGACCTCTGGAAATTCTGGAAAAGGAACAGGCCCGTCCTGGATTACCTGAAATGATCAGAACTTACCCTGAAGCAGTGTTCAAGTCATTGAGCGAAACCATGGACCCCGTTCTCGCGAGGATCTACGCCTCCCGGGGCGTCAATTCTCCTGAAGAGATCGAATGCGGGCTGGACGCCCTGATTCCCTATCACGAGCTCATGAACGCCGTCGAAATGGCCCGGATCCTTTTCGATGCGATCGAAGAAAAAAAGCGCATCCTGATCGTCGCGGATTACGACAGCGACGGGGCGACGGCCTGCGCGGTGGGCCTGCTCGCGCTCTCTGAAATGGGCGGAAACGTGGATTACATCGTTCCGAACCGCTTCGAATACGGCTACGGCCTCACCCCCGAAATCGTCAGGCTGGCGAAAACCAGGCATCCCGATTTGATCGTCACGGTGGACAACGGCATCGCAAGCATCGAGGGCGTGATCGAAGCGAACAGGCTGGGCATTCCTGTGCTGGTGACGGACCATCACTTGCCCGGGGAATCGCTGCCGGATGCGCTTTGCATCGTGAATCCCAACCAGCCTGGCTGCCCCTTTCCGAGCAAGCATCTGGCCGGAGTCGGGGTGATGTTCTACGTCATGCTGGCGCTCAGGGCTGAAATCAAAAAAAAGGGAAATCCCGTTCCCAATCTCGCGGCGCTGCTCGATCTCGTCGCCCTGGGTACGGTTGCGGATGTCGTCAGGCTGGACAGAAACAACAGGATCCTGGTTTCGAACGGCTTGAAGCGGATCAGGGAAGGGAAAGCGAACCCGGGCATAGCCGCGCTCCTTTCCGTTGCGAAGCGCAACCCGGAGAAAGCCTCTTCGTTCGATCTCGGCTTCATGCTGGGGCCCAGGCTCAATGCCGCAGGAAGACTCGAAGACATGTCGCTCGGCATCCTATGCCTTTCCAGCAGGGATTTTTCCGCATCGCTCGACATCGCGCAAAAGCTGGACAGCCTCAACAGCGAAAGAAAATCCATAGAATCGAGGATGCAGGAAGAAGCCTATTCCATCCTGGAAAACATTGCCGAAGAACCCGGATACAGCATCAGCCTTTTCGACCCCACCTGGCATCAGGGAGTCGTCGGCATACTCGCGTCCCGTATCAGGGAAAAACACCATCGCCCGACATTCGCCTTCGCAAGGGGGGGAGCAGGCGAAATCAAGGGTTCCGGAAGATCCATACCGGGCTTCCACATCCGGGATGCCCTCGATCTCGTCTCGAAGCATCATCCCGGGCTCATCCTGAAGTTCGGCGGCCACGCCCAGGCTGCGGGGCTCACCCTGATGGAAGAAGATTTCCATGCTTTCGAAGCCGCCTTCGAGGAAACCGCATCGGATCTGCTCAATGAATCGGATCTCGAGCGCGTCATCGAAACGGACGGATTTCTCGAGGAAGAAGAACTATCGCTGGATCTTGCCCAGAAAATCGCATCCCAGGTATGGGGGCAGGGTTTTCCCGAGCCGGGATTCGAGGGCATTTTTACAGTGATCGAGCAGAGAATCGTCGGGGAGAAGCATCTCAAGCTGAAGCTGCAATCCGGAGGAAAGCTGCTGGACGCGATGCTTTTCTTCCACACGGAATCACTGCCCAGGAAAATCCACGCAGTCTATTCGCTTTCGGTCAACGAATTCAGGGAATCCTTGACCCTTCAGCTCATCATCAGACATTGGCTTCCTGCGATTCAAGAAGGCGAAGATCCATCCTTCTCAGGCGCTCGGCCAGTATTTTCATCACGTGAAGGGCGAAATTAGGGGTTTCCTGAACCAGGAACTGGAAACGCCTGACATCGACGGGGAGGAATTTGCAGTCCGTAGCCGCCTCGACCGAAGCCGTTCTTGGAGTATTGTCGAGCAGCGCAAGCTCACCGATCAGTGCGCCCGGGCCTGCCCTTTCCACAATGACATTGCCGACGATGATGTCGGCCTCGCCATCCATCAGCACGTACATCTTGTCGCCGGCATCATCCGTCCTGAAAAGGAAATTGCCCTTGGCAACCTCACAGAGTTCGGTTTCGAAGCGGAAAAGTTCTTTGAGATCCATGACGGGAAACTATACACATGAGCACGAACGATTTCAACAGGGATTCAGATTTCCTTAAGTTTTCCGTAACATGCGGTTACACCGTTTTCCTCGATTAGGTGTTAAACTTATCCCAGCAATTGCCCTCGGAATAAATAGAGTTCACTGCGTTCGAAAGGAGAAATCATGAAAAGTAGTGCCGTCGTTTTCGGCCTGGCATCGTTCGCTGCGTTTGCAGTCCAAGCTTCCGATTTTACCGATACGGCCAAGGTCGTTTCCTCGAAGCCGATCTATCAGACCTATACGACGCAGGAATGCCGCATGGTGACTGTGGCCGCCCCTCCCCAGGCTCAGGGGGGACGGCAGATGGGCGGATCCATTCTGGGCGGCGTCGCCGGCGCCCTGCTCGGTTCGCAAGTCGGACAAGGCAACGGCAGGGTGGCGGCGGGCGCAGTGGGCGCGATTGCCGGCGCAATCGCCGGGGACAGGATACAGAACGACCAGGCCCAGGCAGCACCCCAACAGCAGCAGGTCTGCCGGGATGTTCAGCGGCAGGAAATCACAGGCTACGAAGTCCATTACATCTACGCTGGACGCCGCGCATCGACGGTCACGAACTACCCGCCGGGCAACACCATCAATATCGAAGTCACCGCAGTGCAATGAAAAAGGCCGCAATTGCGGCCTTTTTCTCATTCAAGACCCGAATGTCTCGAAGGCAGCAACAATTGTAATCGACAAGAACTAAAATCGCGTTGGATCCTCTAAATGGATACTTCAAACAGAAAGGAAAAAAATATGGATTATCAGCTCGCGCAACAGCAGGCCATGCAGCTCCAGAGCCAAGCACAGAACATCACGCAGGAAATCCAGTCCCTGGCGCAGCGCCTCAGGGTCGATGCGAAAGACGAGGCCACGGCGCGCGATCTCGCCATGGATTTGCGCTCGATCGCGCTTTCCGTACAGACCTATCAGCAGTCGACAGCCCAGATGCTTCAGCAGATGGGGCAATATATCCAGATGCTCGAAAGCCAGATGCAGACGCATCCCCAGTTTCAAGCGATGCAGCCCCAGGGCTGGGGCATGGGCGGAGGCGGATTCATGGGCAACCTCGTCAGCGGACTTGGGCTCGGCGCCGGCATAGGCATTGCCGAAGATATCGTCGGGGACATCTTCAATTCCTTCTGAACTGTTCTAGAATGAATGATGGTTCTCCGGAAAGACGCATGGGTGGAAAAACGAAATGGCGCCTGGAGGATATCGACTTCGGCGCCGTAAAAAGGGAAATGGTGGAAAATGACGACCGTCTTTTCTATCTGCTCGCCTCCGCCTCCTTCGTCGAAATCCTCTCGGAAGTCTATTCGGAAAACCTCATCATGCATTACCGGGGCAATGCCGATACCACGCTCTGGCTGAAGGAAATCTGGCAGGCGGAGGAAGTACAGCATGGGCGCTCCCTGAAGCGTTATGTCGCGGCCGTCTGGCCGGAATTCGATTGGGAAAAAAGCTTTTCAGGTTTCATGGCCGAATATGCCCAGCTTTGCTCGATGGACAATCTCGAATCGAGCCGAGCGCTCGAAATGATGGCGCGCTGCGTGGTGGAAACGGGCACTTCGACCCTTTACCGGTGCCTGCACGATCACGTGGACGAACCCGTGCTGAAGCAGATACTTCGCAACATCAAGTCGGACGAAGTCCGGCATTATGCGAAATTCAGGCGGCTGTTCATCGAGCACAACGGCTCGGAGAGGAAGGGGGCGTTCGCGGTATTCCGGGTCATATGGAAGCGCATGATCGAGATCCACGGCGAGGACGGTTATATCGCCTTCAAGCATGCCTATCTTTGCAGGAGCAATCACCCGGAAAACCTCGAACCCGAATGGGCGAAATTCAGGAAAAGCCTGAACGCCCTGGTGATCCGTCATTATCCTTTCAGGATGGCCGTGGAAATGCTGCTCTCGCCCGTGCCGCTTTCATCCTACCCGAAAAAAATCCTCGAAAAACTGTTCATCGGGGCCGCGCGCATCGCGGTATCCGCCCTTTCCCTTCTGAACGGACGCATCACTTCCTGAAAAGCCAGAAAATCAGGGAAAGCAGGATGGAGACGATGAGGCTCGTCGTGATCGGAAAATAGAAGCTGAAGCCTTTTCTTTCGATGCTGATGTCGCCCGGAAGATGGCCCAGCCCCAGTCTCGTTATCCAGGGCCAGCAAAAACCCGCCAGGATAAGCACTACGCCTGAAATGATCAGCCATCTCGCCATGCTTCAAGCGTAGACCATTCCCCGGCAAAAGCCGGGGAAACGGGTTTATTTGGAGCCGCTTCCAGAAAAAAGCATGATGAGGGCCACCACCACGAACGGGGTGAAAACGACATAGAAGCCATAGCTGTTCATCGCGTCATGCATTGCAGTATCTCCGTAGAAGTTGTGGATTTTATTCGTACTGGTAAGGCGAATGAGATCCAGTACCATTTTCAGTATAACACCGTTCGAACCGTTGTCGATAGGGACTGTGATGCTGTACTTCGATACCAGCTTCATCGCCCCCCTCATTCTCGAAGAAGACCTCAGAGAAAATCGA
>JAJZVB010000013.1 GCA_021845885.1 Pseudomonadota bacterium | reverse complement strand
AACCGAGCCCATGATCATCGGGCGGAACTTCCTGGTCAAGATCAACGCCAACATCGGCAATTCGGCGCTCGGCTCCTCGATTTCGGAGGAAGTCGAGAAGATGACCTGGGCGACGAGATGGGGAGGGGACACGGTGATGGACCTTTCGACGGGCAAGAACATCCACGAAACCCGGGAATGGATCATCAGGAACAGCCATGTGCCGATCGGGACGGTGCCCATCTACCAGGCGCTGGAAAAGGTCGAAGGCCGTGCCGAGGAGCTTTCCTGGGAGATTTTCAAAGATACCCTGATCGAGCAGGCCGAGCAGGGGGTGGATTATTTCACCATCCATGCAGGCGTGAGGCTCGCCTATATTCCCCTGACTGCAAAGCGCATGACGGGGATCGTATCCCGCGGCGGATCGATCATGGCGAAATGGTGCCTTGCTCATCACAGGGAGAATTTCCTCTATACGCATTTCGAGGAAATCTGCGAAATCATGAAAAGCTACGATGTCAGCTTTTCCCTCGGCGACGGATTGAGGCCGGGTTCGATCTACGATGCGAACGACGAAGCCCAGTTCGCCGAACTGAAGACGCTCGGGGAGCTCACCGAGATCGCCTGGAGTCACGATGTTCAGACCATGGTCGAGGGGCCGGGACATGTGCCCATGCACATGATCAGGGAGAACATGGAGTTGCAGCTGAAATACTGCAGGGAAGCCCCTTTTTATACCCTGGGGCCCTTGACGACCGATATCGCCCCCGGTTACGACCATATCACTTCAGCCATCGGGGCGGCGATGATAGGCTGGTACGGCACGGCCATGCTCTGCTACGTGACGCCCAAGGAGCATCTCGGTCTTCCCGGCAAGAACGACGTCAGGGAAGGCATTATCGCCTACAAGATCGCCGCGCATGCCGCCGATCTCGCCAAGGGACATCCCGGCGCGCAAATCAGGGACAACGCGCTTTCCAAGGCGCGATTCGATTTCAGGTGGGAAGACCAGTTCAACCTTTCGCTCGACCCGGACAGAGCCTGCGAATTCCACGATGAAACATTGCCCCGCGATTCGGCCAAGGTGGCGCATTTCTGCTCCATGTGCGGACCGCATTTCTGCTCCATGAAGATCTCGCAGGACGTCAGGGAATACGCTGAAAAGGGGATGGAGGACAAATCGGCCGAATTCCTCGAAGGCGGCGGGCAGATCTACTTGAAGACCTGACTTTGAAAAGGAATGTGTTCAGATGACATTGCTTCAAATCATGACCCTGGCTGCCATTCAGGGGGCCGCCGAGCTGTTGCCCGTATCGAGTTCAGCGCATGTGATCGTGGCCGAAAAGCTCATGGGCCTCGATCCGACCGCTCCTGAAATGACGCTGCTGCTGGTCATGCTCCATACGGGCACCATGTTCGCGGTCATCGTTTATTTCTGGAAGTCCTGGAAAGAGGGCTTCTTTTCTTCAAGAGCGGTTTTCTGGGGGGCGATGAAGCAGATATTCGCAGCAACCCTGGTCACGGGAATAGTCGGGCTGCTTCTGAAATTTTTGATCGAAAAATTCTTCATGAAAGGATTGCAGCATGCCGAAATCGAGATGCTTTTCGGCAACATGAGCCTGATTTCCGCAGCGCTCGCTGTTGCAGGAATTTTCATCATTTATTCCGGAATCAGGACCCGGGCATCGACCGGAAGCGAGCGCATGCCGGACCTGAAGGAATCAGGGTATGTCGGGGCCGTGCAGGGACTCTGTTTGCCTTTTCGCGGCTTCTCTCGCTCAGGCGCGACCATATCCATGGGCCTGCTCCTGGGTATTTCGAGAAGGAAAATAGAAGAATTCAGCTTCGCCCTCGCGGTGGTGCTCACGCCTCCGGTCATCGCGCGCGAAGCTTTTCGGTTATTGAAGGATCAGCAGGACTCTTCGATGGCGAACCTTGCAAGCATGTTGATGCCCAGCATGCTGGGCATGGTGTTCAGTTTTTTCGCCGGGCTCCTGGCCCTCAAATGGCTCTCGAGCTGGCTTGAAGCGGGGCGCTGGCATTTCTTCGGGATGTATTGCCTTGCCGCATCAGCGCTGGTGTTCGCGCTCCATCAGGGGGGATTCTAGCCCTGTTCCCAGGGGAGATCGGCAAAGCGCCAGCCGTTGATCGAGCCGCGCCGGGAATGCCTGTCCTTGTCCCCCTCGAAGCCCTCCAGGATGTTGTAGCATTCCGTGTATCCGTCTTGGGCCGCCATCGCTGCGGCATTGTGGGAGCGGTGTCCCGAGCGGCAGATGAACATGACCAGGGCTTCCTTGTCGACCTGCTGCCTCAACTGGTTGAGGAAATTGGGATTGGGCTGCATGCCCGGATAACTCATCCACTCCACCGCCACGCTTCCGGGTATCCTGCCCACCCAGTCGAGTTCGGCCCGCGTCCTGACGTCGACGATTTTCGCTCCCGGGGCTTCCTGAAGGATCGCGTAGGCCTCTGCGGGAAGCAGCGCGCCCTCGTAAGGCAGGTTCATTTCCTGCCCTCTGTTTCTGGCCCTGTCCAGTATCTCGCTGATCTGTCCCATCTGTTAAAAAACCCGAAATGAAGATATCCTTTTTTATATGATAGACGCAAACCAGTCCCCGCAGGAAGCTGATTCGACAAGGTACCAGGCTGCGCGCAAGAGTACGCTGATCAGCATTGCCGTCAATGTGGTCCTGACCATTCTTCAGGTCTTGGTCGGCTTTTTCGGGCATTCCCAGGGGCTGATGGCGGACGGCCTGCATTCCTTTTCCGATCTTCTGTCGGATTTCCTTGTCCTCGCCGCCAACCGCCATGGCAACCGGGGTGCCGACGAGGATCATCCCTACGGGCATGCCAGGATAGAAACAGCGACCACCCTGATCCTTGGCATTTTGATGGGGGTGATGGGGCTTGCGCTGCTTTATGCGGCAGGCCTGCGGCTGCAGAATCCGCATCTGATCCAGCCAGTCCATTTCATGACCCTCTGGATCGCCTTGATCACGCTGGCTGCCAAGGAACTGCTTTTCCGCTACATGATCGCCGTGGCGAAGCGGGTGCGTTCGCAAATGCTGGTCGCGAATGCCTGGCATTCCCGGTCGGATGCCGCCTCATCCCTGGTCGTTTCTGTGGGCATAGCGGGAAACCTGGCGGGCTACGCCTTCCTGGATCTGCTCGCCGCAGCGCTGGTGGCCTTCATGATCGTCCGGATGGGCTGGCAACTCGGCTATGAGGCCTTCAGTGAACTCATCGACACGGGTCTTTCCGAAGAAGATGTCGCCGAAATCCGTGCGACACTGGAATCGACGCCCGGGGTAACCGGCCTGCACGAATTGCGCACCAGGAAAATGGGCAACCAGGCGCTCGTCGACGCCCACATCATGGTCGACTCGAGGATCAGCGTATCCGAAGGGCATTTCATCGCGGAAACGGCCAGATCCAGGGTGCTCAAGCATCATGACGTGCTCAACGTCATGATTCATGTCGACCCCGAAGACGATTTCCACAAGAAGCCGAGCATTATGCTGCCCGACAGGCGCCATTTCCTTTCCCTGATCAGGGAAAGGCTGGGAATCGATCCGGATAGGGTCGTCCTCCATTACCTGGACGGGAAAGTCGACGCCGAGCTCCTTCTCCCCGAGACGTTTCCCGAGGACGGCAAGCTGGGCGCGAGGATAGCCGCCCTGCTGGCCGAAGAGCCGCATTTCCATTCCATTCATGTGCACAGAATCAGTGCAACGATGAGCAAAATCGCACCATAATGGCGCGCTTCTTAAATTCGCGCAAGTCTGGAGACTTGTGGCACAATAACCAATTGGTATGCTGTCCTTGGCATGCATCATGCTTGTGATGAATCCGTCTTTTCGTTTAACCATCTCGTGGAGGAGAAAAAAATGGCTGCGGCCGACGTTGTTAAGATGATCAAAGAAAATGAAGTGAAATTCGTGGACCTGCGCTTCACGGATACGCGCGGGAAGGAACAGCATGTTTCGATTCCTTCGCATATCGTGAGCGAATCCTGGTTCGAAAGCGGCCATGCTTTCGACGGTTCATCCATCGCAGGATGGAAAGGCATCCAGGCTTCCGACATGATCCTGATGCCCGATGCCGAAACGGCGAATATCGATCCCTTCATGGAAGAAGCCACGCTCATCCTGACCTGCGACGTCATCGAGCCTTCCGACGGCAAGGGTTATGACCGCGATCCCCGCTCGCTCGCGAAGCGCGGCGAAGCCTACCTGAAGTCGACCGGCATTGCCGACACCGCTTATTTCGGGCCCGAACCCGAGTTCTTCGTTTTCGATTCGGTGACCTGGCATGCGGACATGTCCGGATGCGGCTACAAGATCGAGTCCGAGGAAGCGGCATGGAGCTCCGGCGAGAAATTCGAATCCGGCAACATCGGTCACCGTCCCGCCGTCAAGGGCGGCTATTTCCCCGTTCCTCCCGTCGATTCGCTTCAGGACATCCGCTCCGCCATCTGCCTCGCCCTCGAGGAAATGGGCGTGCCCGTCGAAGTCCATCACCATGAAGTCGCGACCGCGGGCCAGTGTGAAATCGGCACGAAATTCAACACCCTGGTTCGCCGCGCAGACCAGACCCAGATCCTGAAATACGTGGTCCACAATGTCGCCCATTCCTACGGCAAGACCGCGACCTTCATGCCCAAGCCTGTCGTCGGCGACAACGGATCCGGCATGCATGTGCATCAATCCCTCTGGAAGGATGGCAAGAATCTCTTCGACGGAAACGGCTATGCGGGGCTTTCCGAGCTCGCGCTTTATTACATCGGGGGGATCATCAAGCATGCGCGCGCGCTGAACGCGATCACCAACCCGGGAACCAATTCCTACAAGCGCCTGGTTCCAGGGTTCGAAGCGCCCGTCATGCTCGCCTATTCCGCGCGCAACCGCTCCGCTTCGATCCGCATTCCCTATGTGACGAATCCCAAGGCTAGACGCATTGAAGTGCGCTTCCCGGACCCCACCGCCAATCCCTATTTCGCCTTCACCGCGATGATGATGGCCGGGCTCGATGGCATCCAGAACAAGATCCACCCGGGCGACGCCATGGACAAGAATCTTTACGATCTTCCCCCTGAAGAAGCGAAGAACATTCCCACGGTATGCTCCTCGCTCGACATGGCCCTCGATTATCTCGACCGCGACCGCGAATTCCTGACCCGCGGCGGGGTGTTCTCGGACGACATGATCGATGCCTACATCGAACTGAAAATGGAGGAAGTCACGCGTTTCCGCATGACGACCCATCCTGTCGAATTGGCGATGTATTACAGCCTCTGAGCGCGCTTGCCGCAAAAAAGGGCGGGACTTTCCCGCCCTTTTTTGTTTTGCATCGTGTACTATTGCGTGATGGGGAATGCTGGAATGAAATCGGGGCTGCTCATTGCATTATTCGGTTTGACGACGCTCTCATCCCGCGCTGAAATCTACAAGAGCGTGGACGAGAACGGTCATGTCACCTATTCCAATATCCCGACGAAAGGCGCAAAAAAGCTCAACATCGGGCCCATGACTTTGCAGCCGAAAAGGGGCGGGGACTTCAGGGTGGACAGCCGCACCCAGAAAATGCGGGATGAAACCCGTTACAAGATACTGGAAGAGGAGCTCGGTGCCGAGAAGGAACGCCTCGAAAAATCAAGACAGGCCTTTCTCGGCGCTGGAGGCAATCCTGAAAAGGCAAAACGCTCCAGCGAGGACGTGCTTTTGCACGAGAAGAACATCGAGGCGCTCGAGCGCGAAATTTCCAACCTGAAATGAAGATACTCTTCCTGCTTTTTCTATTTTCATCATGGGCCTGCGCGGATGTCTACAAGTCGACGGATGCCTCCGGAAACGTGATTTTCTCCGATCATCCTTCCAAGGGGGCGACAAAACTTCAAGTTCCTCCCGCTCCGCCATTGCCGAAGGAAACTCCGGTCATGCCTTCAGCGGAGCCTGAAAGGAAGCCTGCTTCGAACACCGTTGAAGAAAGGCTGAAGGCGTTGCAAAGGGAGCTGGAAGTCGAGAAAGGCAGACTCGAGCAGGCGAAAGCTGAGCTGGGGAAAGCCCAGGAGGTCATTTCAAGCACCGAGCGCAACAGCCAGGAGGATATAGACAGAACGGCCGCGATCGAGGATGAAATTGCAAGGCATGAAAAGGCGATCGAGGATATCAGGAGGCGCATCTCCGACCTGAAATGACTCCATCGCCATTCCCGGGACTCGATTTGTTGGCCACGGCTGTCCTGTTGCTGGACGAGAGTCTCAATGTCACCTACGCCAATCTCTCCGCAGAAACGCTTCTCGAGCTGAGCCAGAAGCATATCGTCGGCCATCCGCTTTCCTCGCTGTTCATCGATACGGGGGAATTGCTCACCGCCATCGGAAAATCCATTTCCGACAATGCCACTTACATCGAGCACGATCTCGTCGTCGTGACGGGTACGCAGGCGACTTTGCACCTGATGACGGGCGTGACGCCGATCGAATATCAAATGGCACGGATATTGCTCGAATTCCAGAAGATCGATCAGCAGCTGAAGATCGCGCGCGAGGAAAGGCTGATGGATCAGAGCCAGGCCAACCGGACGCTGATCAGAAACCTCGCGCACGAGATCAGGAATCCCCTGGGGGGGATCAGGGGGGCGGCTCAATTGCTGGAGCGGGAACTCGGGGCGAAACATCTGCTCGAATACACGCAGGTGATCATGAAGGAGGCGGACAGGTTGAGATCGCTTCTGGACAGGCTCCTGACGCCGAACAGGCCTCCCCACATCAGCGAGGTGAACGTACACGAAGTGCTGGAGCGGGTGAGAAGCCTGATTCTGGCTGAATTTCCGGAGGGCATTGCGGTCGTCAGGGAATACGACACCAGCCTGCCGGTTTTGATTGGAGACAAGGAACAATTGATACAGGCCGTCTTGAACATTGCGAGGAATGCCGCCCAGGCCATGCAGGGGAAGGGCAGACTCATTCTCATGACGAGGGTGGCGCGTCAGGTGACCATAGCCAAGAAACGCTTCAAGCTCGCCATATCGATGCAGATCATCGACAACGGCCCGGGCATACCCGATTCGATCAAGGACAGGATCTTCGATCCCCTGGTTTCTGGCAGGGAGGGCGGGCAGGGGGTGGGGCTCACTCTGGCGCAGACATTCGTCAGCCAGCACCAGGGCATGATCGAGTGCACGAGCATACCCGGCAGGACCGCATTCAACATTTTGCTGCCAATGACTGAGAGTTGATGATGACGAACCCTGTTTGGATAATCGACGACGACCCTTCGATACGCTGGGTTTTCGAGAAAGCGCTGAGCCGGGAAGGCATCGACTTCAGGATTTTCTCATCGGCCAGGGAGGCGCTCGATGCCTCCATGACCCAGAAACCGCAGGTCGTGGTGAGCGACATACAGATGCCCGGAGATTCCGGCCTCGATCTGCTTCAGGCGCTGAAAATGCGCTATCCCGAACTGCCCGTCATCATCATGACGGCTTATTCGGATCTGGAGAGCGCCGTTTCAGCCTTCCAGGGCGGCGCATTCGAATACCTTCCCAAGCCTTTCGACGTCGACGACACCATCCAGCTGATCAGGCGCGCACTCGAAGAGAGCATCAAGGAGGGTGGTGCACCGGAAGACAGCTTCAGCACGCCTGAAATCCTCGGCAAGGCCGCCTCCATGCAGGGAATATTCCGTGCCATAGGCAGGCTTTCCCAGTCCCATGCCACGGTTTTGATCACGGGCGAATCCGGAACCGGAAAGGAGCTTGTCGCCCATGCGCTGCATCGGCACAGCCCGAGATCGGGAAAGCCTTTCGTGGCGATCAATACCGCTGCGATTCCGAAGGACCTTCTCGAGTCGGAGCTTTTCGGCCACGAAAAGGGCGCCTTTACCGGGGCCCAGGCGACGCGCAGAGGCCGATTCGAACAGGCGGAAGGCGGCACGCTTTTTCTCGACGAAATCGGCGACATGCCGCCCGACCTCCAGACGAGGCTGCTGAGAGTCCTTTCAGACGGCCATTTCTATCGCGTCGGCGGGCATCAGCCCATCAAGGCCAACATCAGGGTCATCGCGGCGACCCATCAGGACCTGGAAAACAGGGTGAAGCAGGGGCTTTTCAGGGAGGATCTTTTCCACAGGCTGAATGTCATCCGGTTGAGGCTCCCTCCCTTGAGGGAGCGGCGCGAAGACATCGAGCTGCTCGCCAAGTTCTTCTTGCAGAAAAGCGCGAAGGACCTCGGCGTGGAGCCGAAAAAGCTTTCGGACGCGGCCACCGCCTATATCAGTTCGCTCGATTTTCCAGGCAACGTCCGGCAACTCGAGAATCTTTGTCACTGGCTCACCGTGATGGCCCCGGGGCAGAACATTGAGGTCAGCGACTTGCCGAGGGAACTGAGGGACGAGGCGCCCGCTTCAGGACCCGAAAGCTGGGTCGATGCGCTGGCGGCCGAGGCGGATTTCTGGATAGGCAGGGGGGAGACCGCAATCATGGAGAGATTGATGCCCCTTTTCGAAAAGACGCTGATATTGAGGGCGCTGCGCCATACCGGCGGGAGAAGGATAGAAGCTGCGACCCTGCTCGGGCTCGGGCGCAACACCTTGACCCGGAAGATCCAGGAGCTGGGCCTCGAGGAGGCCTAGCTATACGACGGGCCATTCCCCGGGGAGCAGCGGAAACCAGGCTGCCGCAGGGCGGTAGTTGCACCATTTCCATTCCCTTGCCGCGAAAAGGGCATTCCTGTTGATGTTTTGCATGACGCCTTCCTCGCCGATGTTGAGGAAGGCGTTGATTGCCGCATAATCGTCCGGAAGCGCGGCATTGTGCCAGCCATTCGCGGAATGCCGGGCCAAGGCCGTTGCGAGATTGACATTGACCACGCGGGGCAGGTGGGCATGATTCGTGTCCATCAGGGAGCGAAGCAGGGACGGGAGCTTCCATACCGCGGCGAGCAGCAGCTGCAGCTTGAGGAGATCGAAGCCGAGAACCGCCTGCTGGGTGTCGAGGCTCCTCAGGGTGGAATCCCTCATCATCCTTCGCCTGATTTCGACAAGATGGTTGGGCGAATAGCACCATAGCAGCATTTCCGCCATATCATGGAGCAGGGCGGCTATCGTCACCTCGTCCGACTCCAGGTCATGATGCAGGATCGACCAGTCCTGGGCGTAGAGGGCGGCATGGCGGCTGCGGCTGATGACGGAAAGCATGCCTGCAAGCGCGACGGGTTGGTCCGCGAGAAGATCCTCGATGATCTCGAATTTCGAGAAATGCTCGAAGAACGAACCCGTTCCCATCATCATCAGGGCATGCGATATGGTCGTGATTTCCGTGGTTTCCGTCTTTCTTCTGGATTCGATGAAGCGCAGCACCTTGATCGTCATCATGGGGTCGTGGAGGATGACGGAGGAAATATCCCTTGCGGTGATCCTGTCCTCGATTTTCCTCATGCGCTCGATTTCCTGCGCGGTTTTTCTCAGGACCGGCAGATCGATTCGGGTAAGATGGATGACCCAGGCATTGATGTTTTTTCCGCTCATGTTTCCCCCGTTCAGGCCCCCACTTCGGCAATCACCGGCGCGTGATCGGAGGGCCGCTCCTTCTTGCGAGGAATGAGGTCGATCCTGCAATCGATGCATTTTTGAGCCAATGCCTCGCTCAGCAGGACATGATCTATCCTCAGGCCCATATTACGGCGAAAAGCGTTCATCCTGTAGTCCCACCACGTATACGCCTTTTCGTTCTGCTCGAAAAGCCTGAAGCTGTCCCTGAATCCGAGATCGAGGATCCCGCGGTACGCGGCGCGCTCTTCCGGGCTGACCAGCACGCTTCCCTCCCAGGCCTTGGGGTCGTGAACATCGCGGTCTTCGGGCGCGATATTGAAGTCCCCGAGGAGCGCCATTCCCGGATATTTGATCAATTCTGTCTGCAGCCAATTGTGAAGCGCATCCAGCCATTTCAGCTTGTAGCGGAATTTCTCGGAATCCAGGGATTCTCCATTGGGAACATAGACGCAGATCACCCTGACTTCATCGATCGTGGCGGCCAGTACGCGTTTTTGTTCGTCATCGAAACCCGGAATGCCGATCTGCCCTTCCTTCATGGCTTTCCTGCTCAGGATCGCGATGCCGTTGTAGGTTTTTTGCCCGCTGTACAAGGCCTCATATCCCGCCGTATTGATTTCTGAAAGCGGGAAATTTTCGTCGAGAAGCTTCGTTTCCTGGAGGCAGAGCACGTCGGGCTGTTCGGATTCAAGCCATTCGAGCACATGGGGCAGCCTCACTTTCAGCGAATTGACGTTCCAGGTGGCGAGCTTCAAGGGTGGTTCGCCTTGTAGACGACATGCCCGCCGATCAGCGTGTATTTCACCTTCCCCTTCAATTCCAGTCCCGTGAATGGCGTGTTTTTACCCTGGCTTTTGAGCGATTTCGGTTCGACCTTCCAGCAGCATCCGGGGTCGAAAATGCAGATGTCCGCTGCGGCCCCGGGCGAAAGATGGCCGCAACCGATGCCGAGTATGCCTGAAGGGCGGGAGGTGATTTTGGAGAGCGCGATGGGAAGCGGAATGTTCGTTTCTTCCGCCCATTTCAGCACCAGGGGGAGAAGGAGCTCGACACCTGTCGCGCCGGCCTCGGCTTCTGCGAAAGGAAGCAGCTTGGCGTCGTCGTCGACGGGCGTATGGTCGGAGCACACCGCATCGATGACGCCATCCTTCAGGCCCATTCTCAGGGCTTCCTTGTCCCTGAGGCTTCTCAAGGGCGGAACGAGATGGCAGTTGGAGTCGAAAAAGCCGATGTCCATTTCGGAGAGATGGATGTGGTTCATGGACACGTCGCAGGTGAGCGGCAGTCCCTGTTCTTTCGCCTTTCTCACCAGGTCCACGCCTTCCGAACTGGAAATCCTGCAGACGTGAAGCCTCGCGCCGGTTTCCCTGGCGAGGCGGAGTATCTTCGCAAGGGCTATGGTTTCCGCGCAGGTGGGGATGCCGGGCAAACCCAGGCGGGTGGCGACTTCCCCGTCGTGCGCGACGCCTATTCTTGAAAGGCTCGCATCCTGGGCCCTCAGCCAGACCGGAAGGTCGAAAGTCGCGGCATACTGCATCGCGCGCAATAATACCAGCGTATCCTCGATCGGCATTTCCGCCTGGCTGAAAGCCACGCACCCGGCATCCCTCAGTTCGGCCATTTCAGTGATGTTCTTTCCCTGGAGCCCCTGGGTCAATGCGCCAACCGGGAAAACATGGGCCTGGTTCAGGCTTTTCGCCCTGTATTTGAGCATTTCGACGAGTCCGGGCTCGTCCAGAGGGGGATCGGTATCGGGGGGGCAGGCGAGTGACGTGATGCCGCCTGCAGTCGCGGCTTCCATTTCGGATTCCAGCGTTGCCCTGTATTCGAAGCCGGGCTCCCTGAGTCTCGCAGAAAGATCGACAAGGCCGGGACAGACGATCAGTCCGCTTGCGTCGATTTCCTGGTTGGCTTGGAAGTCGTCGGGCTTTTCGCCCAGGGAAACCACTTTTCCTGCAGCGATGTAGAGGTCCGTGATGCCGTCGAAACGGGCTTCCGGATCGACAACCCTTCCTTTCCTGATGTGAATTTTCATGTTCAGCTTCCGGCGAGTATGCTCATGACTGCCATGCGCACGGCGATGCCAAAGGTCACCTGGGGCAGGATCACGGATTGCGGCCCGTCTGCAACCGATGAATCGATTTCTACGCCCCTGTTCATCGGACCTGGATGCATGACGATCGCATCGGGCTTCGCGAGCGCGAGCTTTTCGGGGGTCAGCCCGTAATATTTGAAATATTCCTGGGCGCTGGGCAGGAGCGCACCCTGCATTCTCTCGTTCTGCAGCCTGAGCATGAGGAGCACGTCCACGCCCTTCAATCCCTTCGACAGGTCGTGATAGGGATGCACGCCGAGATGTTCGACGCCCTTGGGAAGCAGGGTCTTGGGCGCGATCACCCTGACTTCGGGAACGCCCAGGGTGGTGAGCGCATGGATCTGCGAGCGTGCCACTCGGGAATGCATGATGTCGCCCACGATCGCCACCCTCAATCCATTGAAATTCTTCTTGAAATGCCTGATCGTGTACATGTCGAGCAGCGCCTGCGTGGGATGGGCATGGCGCCCGTCCCCGGCATTGATCACATGGATCTCCGGCGCGACATGGCTTGCAATGAGATGGGCGGCGCCGCTCTGGGCATGCCTGACGATGAACATGTCGGCATGCATAGCCGAAAGATTGTTGACCGTGTCGAGCAGCGTTTCCCCCTTGCTTTGGGAAGAAGCGCCGATGTTGAGATTGATGACGTCAGCAGAAAGCCTTTTCGCTGCGATTTCGAAAGTTGTCCTGGTCCTCGTGCTGGGCTCGAAGAACAGGTTGAAGATCGCCTTTCCCCTGAGCAGGGGCACTTTCTTGACTTCCCTTTCGGTGACGCCGACGAAGGATTCGGCCGCATCGAGGATGCGGTGGAGCATGGAAGCCGGCAATCCTTCCACCGTCAGAAGGTGCTGCAGTTCACCGTCCCTGTTGATCTGTCTGTTGTATTGCATCATTCCGGCCTCAGTCTGAGCTGCAGCTCTCCTTTTTCGTTTTTCAGCAAATCGATCATCCTGTTTTCGCCTGGATCAATACGGATGCCCTTGAAGCCGGCTTCGATGGGCAGCTCCCTCCCCCCCCTGTCGACCAGCACGGCGAGCCTGATTCTGGAAGGTCTGCCGTAATCGAAGAGCTCGTTGATCGCAGCCCTGACAGTGCGCCCGGTATAGAGCACGTCATCGACGAGCAGGATGTCGGCTGCGTCGACGTCGAAGGGAATGTCCGAAGGCTTCACTTCAGGATGCAGGCCTATGCGCTCGAAATCGTCCCGGTAGAAGGAAATGTCGAGCGTTCCAAGGGGCGTGTTCAAATGAAGCATGTCGTGGAGCGCACGGGCGAGCCAAGCCCCGCCCGTATGGATGCCGACCATGAAAACAGGGCCCGAGATTTCGGCCCTGATGGCTTCAGCCAGCTTTTCCAGAAGGTCACGCGTTTGCGGCAGTTCCATTCTTACGATCCTCCAGGTAGCCCTGCAGCAGGCATTGCGCAGCGACCTTGTCGATATGGTCTTTCTGCGCCCTTCCCCTGACGCCCGCTTGTCCGAGCGCATCGCTTGCTGCGAAGGAACTCAATCGCTCGTCGACATATTCGATCGCAAGCCCGTACCTCGCCTCCAGCCGCCTGCCGAAAAGCCTGGCCAGGCGGGTGAGCTCGTGTTCGCCGCCGTCCATCGAGAGCGGCAATCCTACCACGAAAAAGGCCGGTTTCCATTCCCCGACAAGGCGATCTATGGCTTCGAAGCATTCGGGTTTCTGTTCCCAGAAAATGGTTTCAAGCGGATGGGCGAGCCCGGTTTCAAGGCTGCCCAAGGCAACGCCTATCCTTCTCGTTCCGAAATCGAAGGCCAGCACCTCACCCATGGCCGGCGGATTCGCTGAGACTCGCCCAGCTCACGCCCAGCATCTTGAGCGCTGCCGGAAGCCGCTCTTCGGGGGGTATTTCGAAGAGGATTTCGCCTGAGGCCCTGAGGCTGAGCCAGGCATTCTGGCTCAGTTCGTGCTCGATCTGCCCGGGCGCCCAACCGGCATAGCCGAGCGCGACCAGGATTTGGCCGGGTCCGGAGCCCGCTCCCAGCGATTGCAGGATATCTTTCGACGTGGTGAGTCCCAGGCTTTCCGTGACGGGGATGGTCGATTGCCACTGTCCCATGGGCTTGTGGAGAATGAAGCCCCTTTCCATCTCGACCGGGCCGCCGAAATAGACTGGAATCTTCTCGAAAGACTCGTTTGAGGATTTTATCCCGATTTCCCCGAGCATGGAGGCGAGGTTCATCGCAATGGGCTTGTTGACCACGAGCCCGAGCGCCCCCTGGTCATGGTGTTCGCAGATATACAACAGGCATTTGGAAAAAACAGGGTCCATCATGCCGGGCATGGCGATCAGGAAATGGTCTGTAAGATCTAAAGTGCTCATGATCCTCCATTGTAGTCATCCGGCTGCAACTTCACAATTTCCGTCCCTGATCCAGTCGCGCCATTCGCCGAAAAGGGCTTCATTTCTCGCCGCGATGGCGGAGCGCGTCCAGGGCGGACTTTCCCAGAAATCGTCGCGCTCGATGCAGCCTATTTTTCCGCCTGATTCCTCAAGGATGAGCGCGCCTGCGGCATAATCCCAGAGCTTCTGTCCGCCGTGCAGATAAAGATCGATCCTTCCCGCAGCCAGGTAGCACCATTCCAGGGAACAGGCCCCGAAATTCCGCTGCGAGGAGTAGGGCGGAAAGAGCACGAGGCGGCTCGCGAGTTTTTTTTCAAGGCGCTTGAAGTCGACTGCGGCAATGGATCCTCTGACTGTTCCCGGCCCCTGTCTCAGGGGAAGCCTTTCCCCGTTGAGAAAGGCCCCCTCGCCCTTCGCGGCGGTGAACATTTCCTGCGAAACAGGATTGTACACTGCGCCGAGCAGGCTCCTGCCCTTTCGCATCAATGCGACGGATATGGCGAAATAGGGGATGCCGTTGACGAAATTGGAAGTGCCGTCTATGGGATCGACGCACCAGACTTCTTCCGATTCCCATAGCGCCTTCTGCGTCTTCGTATCCATTTCCTCCCCGATCAGGGGGACGGGGCGGATTTCCCTGAGCTCGCGTTTGAGCGCTTCCTGGACAGCGAGATCGGCTTCGGTGAAGAGGCTTCCGTCTTCCTTCCTCAGCCTTGCCACCTTCATGTAGCGGGGCAGGATCTCCTCTTCGGCTATTCCTCGGACGGCCTGCTCGAGCACGAGGTTCATTTCCACTTGATCGAGCAGCCTATTCCAGGAATCTGCTCCAGGGGACCCTTGCCTGTCTCGGCAACCTGGACCATCGCATTATAAAGGTCCCTTCCCGATTCAGGCGCGGTTTCCTTCCTCGATGCGTCGAATCTTCCCCGGTATTGAAGTTCGAGGTTCGAATTGAAGCCGAAAAAATCCGGGGTGCATATCGCGCCGTAGGCTTTCGCGACTTCCTGGGATTCGTCGATCACGTAGGGAAACGGGAAATGATATGCCTCGGCGATCTTCTTCATGTTTTCGAAGGAATCCTCGGGATAGTCCGTGGGGTCGTTCGACATGATGGCAATCGAGTTGACGTCGTAGCTTTCGAGTTCCTTCAAGTCCTTCACGAGCCTTTCCCTGATGGCCTTGACATAGGGGCAATGGTTGCAGATGAACATCACCAGCAGCCCTTTCTTTCCCATGCATGAGGAAAGGGTGTGACGCTTTCCGTCTACGCCCAAAAGATCGAAGTCGGGCGGATTCCAGCCGAAATCGCAGACGGGGGTTTGCAGACTGACCATTCTTTTCTCCTTATTGGATTCCACTCGTCGATATATTATCATCACTTCGACTTCTCTCGCCCCTGCAAATCCATGTCGATTTCCCGCTTTTATTGCCCTCAGGATATCCCTGAAAAAGGCATTTTCAGGCTTCCCGAAGAGGCCCGCCATCATGCCTTCAGGGTATTGAGGCTGGGGAGCGGTGAAGAAATCGTGCTTTTCGATGGCCAAGGAGGGGAATCGAGATGCAGGGTCGTCGACGCCTTTTGCGTAGAAGTCATCGAGAAAATGGCCGTGGAGCGGGAGGCCGGGCTTTCGGTCAACCTGGTTCAGGCGCTCGTCTCGAACGAAAAGATGGACTGGGTGGTGCAGAAGGCCGTCGAGCTCGGCGCGAAATCCATACAGATCGTCGAGACGAGCCGATGCGTCGTTAAGCTCTCGGGGGAGCGCTCGAAAAAGCGGGAGGCGCACTGGCTGAACGTCGCCATTTCGGCCTGCGAGCAGTGCGGTCGAAACCGGATTCCCGAAATCCATCCGCTTGTCCCTCTCGAAGCCTGGCTTTCATTGAAGCGCGAAGGGATGAAATATCTCCTTTCCCCTGCAGGGAAATCGCTGAAGGCATTTCCTCCCCCTTCAGGGAAAATATTTTTCCTCGTCGGTCCCGAGGGGGGGCTTGCTCCGGAAGAAGAGAATCTCGCCGAATCTCAGGGGTTCGAGGCCTTGAGGCTGGGCCCGCGCATCCTCAGGACGGAAACGGCGGGGCTTGCCGCGCTCTCTTCCTTCCATGCCCTATGGGGGGATTTTTCCTGAACCAATGGGGCGGAGACCCGGCCCATATGAATTGATTTAATCAATCGTATTGCTTTATCTGTTTTTCATACTATATCATAAGCAATGCGCCAATCCGGTGCAATTCCCCGCGCAGAATGTTGCAACAAGTCCGCCCGGCTGGGCCGTCAACCCCTTTGAAAAGGAGTAAAAGTGACTACACCGACTTATGGAGATTTGCGCAGGGCATTGGCCGCAGAAGGGCTGCACTGGAGCGTCAATCCGGCCGCCCCGGATGAAGCCAGCATTCCCCGCCCGCACTTGGGTGCAATCGCATCCGAGATAGCTCGAGCATCCGACCTGCCCCAGGTCGATGTCGCACAGAAAGTTGCCGCATTTCCGCCCACGAACGCATTTCTCGCCGATTACCTCATCAAGGCGAAGATACTGAAACGACCTCTTGTCGCAGCGCCGCTCGGAACCCCCCCGCAAATGATCGTCCCCGGCGCCAATCTCGGCGGCAGCGGCGGGCCGCCAGTGCGTGCCGTGGATTGGCGCAATCGATGGGGCATCAACTGGATCACGCAGATTCGCGATCAGGATCCCTGCGAAGCCTGCTGGGCTTTCGGCGCGACAGCCCTGGTCGAAGCCATGGTTCGCATCGAGCATTGCGTATGGTG
Organism: Pseudomonadota bacterium; assembly: GCA_021845885.1. Lineage (GTDB taxonomy): Bacteria > Pseudomonadota > Gammaproteobacteria > Burkholderiales > JABEVD01 > JABEVD01. The sequence goes on along the minus strand of JAJZVB010000013.1, from coordinate 12,997 downwards.
CCCCCGTTCGGAAGCCGACGTGCATGACGGCATGGGCAAGAAATGCGGCGACTGCGGCAACCCTGGCGCTGCGCTCGACTGGATCAAGAACAACGGCCTTGCCGACCCGCTTTGTTACAACTGGCCTGATCCGAATGCACGCACCTCGCCCTATTTCAATCCGCCGCCCAATACCTGCCTCGGAAGCGCGAATTACAACGGATCGACCGTCGCCCCGAATTATGTGCAATGCAGCAACCGCTCCGGGCGCACTGTTCGCATCGGGAGCCACACCGACCTGGGCAACGTGAACGACCAGAAGAACTGGCTCGAACAAGTTGGGCCGCTCGTGGTATGCATGGACATTTACAACGACTTTTTCGGCTGGCACGGCAATTCGCCCTATGTGCTGTCGCAATGGGCCAAGAACCAGGGCTCGGTGGGTTCTCACATCATGCTCGCCGTCGGCTTCGACGACCATCTCAACTGCTGGATCGTGAAAAACTCATGGGGAGCGACTTTCGGGAACCAGGGTTATTGCCTCATCGGATATGGCGAGTGCAATATCGACGGCTATGGCAAAACCGGTTTGCAGGACGTCAATCCCGATCCCTGGACGAAGCGGCGGCTGCATGGCGGCGCAATGATCGAAAGCGGGAACGGTGCGACACACCGTAATTTCGAGCTGCTTTCCCCCGCGCATGGAAACCAGATCGCGCACTGGTGGCGCGACAATACCGTGGCCGGATTTCCCTGGGCAAGAGCCGAAGTGTTCGGCAACGATGCGGCCGCCTGCCCCACCCTGACTTCTTCGACCTACAATCGGAATTTCGAGTCGATCCATCTGACGACGTCCCATCGTCTGCACCACTGGTGGTTCGATCAAGTCGGGCATCAGTGGCGCGACGGCGGCATATTCGGGCCGAGCGATGCAGCTGGCATTCCCGGCTTCATCGAAAGCACCTATGGTCCGGGGAATTTCGAACTCGTGGTTCGGACAGCCGACGGCAAGCTTAACCATTGGTGGCGAGACAACCACTTCGTTTGGCACGACGGCGGACGATTCGGCTCCGGGGTTGCATTGAGCGGGGCGACCCTCGTACAAAGCAGCTTCGGCCAGCCGGGAAATTTCGAACTGATTTGCGTGCTCAACAACGGGCAGATGCAGCACTGGTGGCGCGATTCGTCCTTCGCATGGCATGCGGGCGTGACCTTCGGCGGCAACATTTCCAGCCCCCCCTGCATGATCCAGGGCCAGTATGCCATGCCGAACGAATTTTCAAACGGCAATTTCGAATTGTGCGTGGCCACTCCGGCTGGCACCGTGCAACACTGGTGGCGCGACAATTCCGGTTCCCTGCTGTGGCACATGAGCGCAACTTTCGGGCACAATGTCCAGGCGGTGGTTTCCCTTCTCGAAGGAAGTTTCGGCTTCAATCTTGAAGTGGTGGTGCTGCGCAAGGATGGCCAGCTTCAGCACTATTGGCGCGACGGCGCCGGATGGCACGAAGGGGTGATTATTGGCACTACCCTGTAATCTCAGGCTTCATGTGGGAGAAGAACGGCAACTGCGCCTGCCGGGCCTCGGCTCGGTAGGCTACGCCTGGAATTGGGATCTTTCCGGAGCGGATGCGGTTGCCGTCCGGCTCGAAAGCGAACCGGCGGCGCATCGCGAGGGTGAGGCCCTCGGCTGCAGCGCTCCCCAGCTTCTTTGCATTTCAGGTCTCCGTGAAGGCCTCGCAACCGTTCAGCTTTTTTTGAGACGCCCGTTTTCAGATCTTCCTCCGAGAGAACAGCACCGCATCGAGATCGAGGTGGTTGCCTGAAGGACCCTCCGCCGTTTGACAATTTGGGCATGCCGGATACCGGGTATATACTAGTCCAGAAACAAGGACTATAGCCATGGCAACCGATTCCGAAGAATTCGTCAACTGGTTCAGGTATTCCGCCCCCTACATCAATGCCTTCAGGGGAAAAACCTTTGTCATCGCCTTTGGCGGCGAAGTGGTCGCCGACGGGAAATTCGTCGAACTCACCCATGACATCAATCTGCTCGCGAGCCTGGGCGTCAAGATCGTGCTCGTTCACGGCGCAAGGCCGCAGATCGAATCCAGGTTGAAGGAGGCCGGCCTTCAGGACCATTATGTCGAAGGCATTCGCGTTACCGACATCGAAGTGCTGCAGCAGGTCAAGGAATCCGTGGGGCGCCTCAGGACTGAAATCGAGGCGCTCCTTTCCATGGGGCTCCCCAATACCCCGATGGCCAATGCGGACATCCGGGTTTCGGGGGGGAATTTCATCACGGCCAAACCCATGGGGGTGATCTCCGGCGTGGATCTCCTGTACACGGGAGCGGTGAGGAAGGTCGATGTCCAGGCGATCAGGAACAGGCTCGAGGAGGGGGAGATCGTGTTGCTCTCGCCCCTGGGCTATTCCCCCACCGGCGAGATTTTCAACCTGACCCTCGAGGAGGTCGCGGCCTATGCCGCCATTTCGCTCAGGGCCGACAAGCTGGTTTTCCTGATCGAGGAAGCCGGCGTGAAGGACGAGAACGGAAAGCTCCTCAGGGAGCTTTCCCTCTCCCGCGCCCAGTCGCAGCTTTCCAGGAAGGACCTTTCGGAAGACATCAGCACTTATCTTCCCGGCGCATTGAAGTCCTGCAGGGAAGGGGTGAAAAGGGTGCATCTTGTCAGCCGCCACGTCGACGGTGGGCTGCTTCTCGAACTTTTCACGCATGAGGGAATCGGCACCATGCTCACCCAGGACATCCTCGAGCATTTGAGGCAGGCCAGGATAGAGGACGTCGGGGGCATTCTTGCCCTGATCGAGCCATTGGAGGCCGAGGGAATTCTCGTCAGGAGGCAGAGGGAGCGCCTGGAAATGGAAATAGACCGGTTCTTCGTTCTCGAGCACGACAGGATGCTGATAGGCTGTGCAGCGCTTTATCCCTATGAGGAGGAGGGGGAAATTGCCTGCCTGGTCGTCCATCCCGAATTCAGGAATTCCGGCGTAGGCGAAAGGCTTCTGGCCAGGATAGAGGAAAAGGCGAAGAACCTCGGGCTGAAGCGGGTGTTCGTGCTCACGACCAGAACCGCCCACTGGTTCATCGAGCGCGGCTTCACCGAGGCCGGGATCGATACGCTGCCCGAGCGGAAGCAGTCGCTCTACAATTACAAGCGCCGCTCCAAGGTGTTCATGAAGCGGCTTTCTGCCTGAGAAAAGGGTTATCTTCGGCCTTTTCCCTTTCCCTTTTCAGTCCTATCGAGGAAAAATCGAAAATGTTCGAATCGACCAGGTGTGAAGGCGACACATTCCTGAGCGCCGTGAACATGCTTTCCACCTTTTCCTTTTCCATGGATCCGAGCCATTCTTTCATGGCCTTTCTCTTCATGTTTTCCTGCGATCCGCAAAGATTGCAGGGGATGATGGGAAAATCCATGTGCCGGGCATAGGCTGCGATATCCTTTTCGGAACAATAGGCGAGCGGCCTGATCACCACATGTCTGCCGTCGTCGCTCAGGAGCTTGGGCGGCATCGCTTTCAGCTTTCCGCCGTAGAAAAGGTTGAGGAAGAAGGTCTCGAGAATGTCGTCCCTGTGATGGCCCAGCGCCACCTTCGTTGCGCCCAGCTCTTCGGCCGCCTTGTATAGCGCGCCCCGCCTCATCCTGGAGCAGAGTGAACAGGTCTGGCTGCCTTCCGGGATCAGCCTTTTCACCACGCTGTAGGTGTCCTGTTCGATGATTTTGTAGGGCACGCCCAGCTTTTCCAGGTATTCCGGCAGAACTTCCGCGGGGAACCCCGGCTGCTTCTGGTCCATGTTGACGGCGGCCAGGGAGAAGTCGACGGGGGCGTGCGCCTGCAGGCTCATCAGGATGTCGAGAAGGGTGTGGCTGTCCTTTCCGCCGGAGAGGCAGACCATCACGAGATCCCCTTCCTCGATCATGCCGAAATCCCATATCGCGTCCCCGACGCTGTGCCTGAGGCGCTTCTGCAGCTTCCTGGCGCTTTGCGAAATCACAGGCTGACGCTCCTTCCGCCGTCCACGGCGATCACCTGCCCTGTGACGTAGGGGGCATCCGCGACGAGAAAGACGACGGCCTTGGCGATGTCGTCGGGTTCCCCCACCCTTTTTAGCAGCGTCTGGTTGATGATCCTTTGCCTGGAAAGCGCATCGGCCCAGACTTCGTCTTCGGGCCAGAGGATGGCGCCAGGGGCGACGGCATTGGCCCTGGCTTCGGGGCCGATTTCCCGCGCGAGCGATTTGGTGAGGGCGACGAGCCCCCCCTTCGCCGTGGTATAGACGAGATAATTCTTGAGGGGCTTGTCGGCATGAATGTCGACGATGTTGACGATGCAGCCGCGATGCTTCCTGATTTGCGGCGCTGCGGCCTGCGAAAGGAACAGCGGGGCCTTGAGATTGGTTCCGATCAGGTCTTCCCAGGCGCTTTCATCGATTTCGCCCAGATTCGTGGGGAAAAAGCTCGAGGCATTGTTGATCAGCACGTCCAGCCTGCCGAACCGGTTCACCGTTTCAGAAACGAGGCTGGCAAGCCCGGAAATGTTGAGGAGATCGGCCTGGATCAGAGAAACCGAATCTGATCTCGATGCATTGAGCTCGTCCTGGAGGGCTCGCGCGTCCATGTCGGAAGCGCGGTAATGAATCATGAGATCGGCGCCCCGCTCGTGCAGCCTGCGGCATATCGCGGCGCCCACCCTTCTTGCCCCTCCCGTGATCAGGACGACTTTGCCTTGCAAGAGAATCTCCACTAAACTGGTTGTCCGTCAATTTACCATAGTCTCGATGCCATCACTACCCGAGCCGCAGGCGCTGGAACACAGCGATCGCCTTCAAGCCCTGATAAGCCAGGCCATAGCCGATAGAGGGGGGTGGATCTCCTTTTCCGACTTCATGCGCCTTGCGCTCTATGCGCCGGGACTCGGCTATTACAGCGCGGGATCGGCCAAATTCGGGAAGGAAGGGGATTTCGTCACGGCTCCGGAAATCTCCCCCCTTTTCGGAAGAACACTCGCGCGGTTCGCGTCGGAATGGCTCACGGAAGCTCCGAATATCATGGAGCTCGGGGCGGGGACGGGGAAGCTCGCTTATGATCTTCTCAGCGAACTCGGGGGCAGTCCTGTCAACTACTTCATCCTCGAAGTGAGCGCGGACTTGCGATCCCGCCAGCAAGAGACGCTGAAAGGGTTTGCTGTGACCTGGCTGGAGACGCTTCCGGAGCAATTCGAGGGAATCATCATCGCGAACGAGGTGCTGGATGCGGTTCCATTCCATGTCGTTTGCTGGAAGGAAAGCGGCATCGACGAGCGGGGAGTCTGCCTGAAGGAAGGCCGGTTCGAATGGCGCGATGTTCCCCTGAGGGAGGGCAGGCTTTATGACGCGGCAAGGGAAATCGATGTTCAGCCAGGCTATGTCAGCGAAATCCAGCTCGAAGCGCAGGCGCTTGTCGCAAGGCTTGGCCTCATATTGAAGCGCGGCGCGATGCTGTTCATCGACTACGGATTCGGGCGGCGCGAATACTACCATCCGCAGCGTTCCCAGGGCACCCTGATGTGCCATTACAGGCATCGTGCCCATGGAGATCCCTTCTTCCTGCCCGGACTGCAGGACATCACGACGCACATCGATTTCAGCGCGATTGCTGAAGCGGGAATCGATGCAGGCCTGAAATTCATCGGCTACGCCAATCAGGCGCATTTTCTGATCAATTGCGGCATCACTGAACTGCTCGGGCGGGTCTCGCCTGATGAGCCGCAAATTTACCTTCCATTGAGCAGCGGATTGCAGAGGCTCGTCAGCCCCTCCGAAATGGGCGAATTGTTCAAAGTCATGGGGTTTTCCCGCGAAAGCGCAGTCATTTCTTCATGTTTTTCTTTAGGAGACAAGAGCAGATTGTTGTAAAATTTGATTAAATTGTGGTCTAATCTCGATCGTAAGGCATCAGGGGGCAAAAGGAATCGATGGCTGACGCCGAGATCACGACCGACAAGCAGTGCAGGGTTCTTCTGCTGAACAAGGAGGCGGAGAACCTGACTGGCTGGCATACCCTGGAGGCGGCGGGCAAGCCGCTTTCAGAGGTATGCAGCATGCTCGATCCCGCTACGGGCGGGAGAGTCGGCAATGTCATCGAGCGCGTGCTCAAACGCGAGCCCGTTCTGCTTCTCAGCCGCGACGGGAAGAAATCGGCCATGGAAGCCGCCGTTTTTCCGTTGAGGGATGCGAATGGCGGAATAAGCGGCGCATTGCTGAAAATCCGCAGGCCCATAGAACTTTCCCTGGAACGCCTGCGCTTCATCGACAGGCTGAAGGAGGCGGTGTTCCAGGCCGACTCCTCGGGCCGCCTGACATTCGCAAGCCAAGCCTGGGAGGAAATCACCCTGTATAAGGCTGAAGAATGTCTCGGAAAATTCCTGGACAGTTACGTGCACCCCTACGATGCGAACAAGAACGCGGAACACTTCAAGCTTCTTCTGCAAAAGGAGCATTGCCTCTACGATGTGCGCTTATTGGCGAAGGGCGGAAAGGTTCGATGGGTCGAACTCTATGCCGAAGCGATCCGCGATGCGTCGGGGACCCTAATAGGCATGAACGGGGCGCTCAGGGACATCAGCGAAAGAAAGCAGGCCGAGCAGCAGATGCGCTTCGCTGTTTCCGTTTTCGAGAACAATCTGGAAGGCATTTTCATTGCCGACAAGCATCACAACATCGTCGATGCCAATCCCGCCTTCTGCACCACGACCGGCTATTCCAGGGAGGAAATCATCGGGCAGCCCCAGAGCATATTGAGATCGAAAAGGCACGACGAGGAATTCTACAAGGGAATCGCCGATGCCATCGAAACGGGAGGAAGGTGGCGCGGGGAAATATGGAGCCGCAGGAAAAGCGGCGAGACGTATCCTGAATTGCTCGAGATCAGCGCGATAAAGGGCGAGGATGGGGAAATCACCCATTATGTCGGCATTTCCCTCGACATCACCGAGCGCAAGCTGGCCGAGGAGCAGATCCACAGGCTGGCCTATTTCGATACATTGACCGGCCTTCCCAATCGCCTGCTCCTGATGGACAGGCTCGAGATGCTGATCAACCAGTCCATCAGGGAAGAAAAACAGCTCGGGGTGCTCTGCCTCGACATCGATCATTTCAAGGAAGTAAACGATTCTCTCGGGCATGCCGGCGGAGACGCCCTGCTCCAGTCCGTTGCGCACCGCCTCAATGGCTGCGTCAGGGAAGGGGATACGGTGGCGAGGCTGGGCGGCGACGAATTCGTCGTCATCATCGCCAATCTCGGCAGGAGCGAGATCGGCGAAGTCGCCAAGATTGCTGCCCTGGTCGCCGAAAAGATCAGGACTGCTTTGTCCAATCCATTCCATTTCGAGAACAGCGAGGTGCTGATCACGCCGAGCATAGGCATATCGCTTTACCCGTCCGATGCGGACAATCCGGAAGATATGATCAAGGGGGCGGATGCGGCGCTGCATCACGCGAAATCCCAGGGGCGGAACAATTACCAGTTCTATGCGGAGCAGATGAACAAGCTCACCCTGGAGCGCCTTTCATTGCAGAACGATCTGCGCAAGGCGCTCGAACGCAACGAGCTCGAAGTCCATTACCAGCCTCAGGTCGACATAGGAAGCGGTTTCGTCACGGGCATGGAGGCCCTGATGAGATGGCGCCATCCCGTCCAGGGATGGATTTCTCCGGTGAAATTCATCCCGCTGGCCGAAGAGACGGGGCTGATCCTGAGTCTGGGCGAATGGCTGATGAAAACGGTCTGCGCCCAGATGAAGGTATGGCAAATGGCCGGGCTCCTGGACGAAACGCAGCGCATTTCGATCAATGTTTCGCCCAGGCAGTTCAGGCAGGGGGATTTCTCCAAAATGATCGAGAAAATCCTGGAAGAGACCGCGCTTTCGGCGAACAGGCTGGAACTGGAAATGACGGAAGGCATGCTGATGCACAATACCGAATCGACGCTCGCCATGCTGAACCAGCTGAAGCATCTCGGCGTCAAGCTTTCGCTCGACGATTTCGGAACCGGCTATTCCTCCCTTTCCTACCTGAAGCGCTTTCCCCTCGACGTCCTCAAGATAGACCAGTCTTTCGTCCGGGACATCACGGACGATCCGAACGATGCCGCCATCGTCGCCGCGATCATCGCCATGGCGCGCAGCCTGAAACTGAAAGTCATTGCCGAAGGCGTCGAAACTTCGGACCAGTTCAGCCACCTCAAGGACCAGGGGTGTCACGGATTCCAGGGATATTATTTCAGCGAGCCGCTTCCCGGGGAGGGCATGACTCAGCTTTTCCAGTCCGGCACCCTGCACTGAATTCGGGTTAAAATCAATACTTGTCCCCGTTTTTAAAGCGATGCTGCATCTGAACCTGCCAAAAATCGATGAGACTGTGGAACCGGCATTCGCCGATTCGGTTTCATGCGCGCGCTGGATATCTCAGTTCCAGCTGACGGACATCCGCCTTGCCCATGGCACTTTGACGAAGAAGCTTTGGGAATTGAATCGGGCCGACCTTTCTCCCATCGATCGCCTCAAGATCACCGAGCAGCTCAGAGACACGGTGAGCATCGTGCAAGGCGGCTATGCCAGGAAGATCATCGGCAAGCCTTTGCCGCTGGACGAAATCGAGTCCAGGGTCCTCGAAGAAATCCTCTCTCTTTGGGCCGCAATGGCCGCTTCCTACGGGCATTGCCTGAAGGCCGGCATGGAGGGAGAGCCCGGCGTCGCTCGCCATCTTGCGCTGATTTGCCAGCGCTGCCTGCGCTATACGGGGTTGCAGATCGTCGAATACCTGCTCATGCAGCACCAATGCGAACCTTCCCTCTGGCTCCAATTGCATCAGCTTTACCTTTTTTCGGAAGAAAAGGGCTTCTCATCCTTCCCTGTGCTTGAAAGCCTCAAGCTCCATCCCAAGCCGACTTCCTGTTCCGACCATTTCATCCGCACCGTGCTGATCTGCCAGGCAAACCCCTACGAATTGACGAGAAAGCAGTTCCAGCTCGTCAACCGATGGCTGGACGAATGGGTATCCTGGGTCGGCCTTTCTAAGGCACCGCCCGCAACGGCAAAGGATTCCCCTCCCCTTTCGATCGATCTGGAAAGTTCGGATTGCCTCACGCAGGGCGCGTCGCCCGGTCCTTCCATACGCTTTCTGGACACGGCTGAACTCGGGAAAAACCTGAGAATCAAGGTCGCGCTTTTGCAGCAGGGGCAAAAGCCTGCCCAAGTCGGCCTGGGGGAGGATTTTCCTGCCGAATTCTGCCTTTCGCTGATCGAAAAACTGCACAGGTACTGGTGCGAGGGCAAGGCTTCGAGAATGTTCGAGAAGCGCAGCATCAGGCACGAGACCGAACTCTGCTTCGGATTGCAGCCCCTGCATGACAGGCTCACGGGGCAGGCTTTTTCCCAGCCTGGAGATGAATCCAGGCTCAGCTTCAGGCAGCATGAAGAGATCCGGCTGTTCGGGCATGTGGCGACGAAGGTCGAGAAGAAAATTTTTCAGGAAACCGAGAAATGGGACATCCAGGATGAGAACGCAAAGGGATTTGCATTGATCAGGCCCAATGCCGGGCAACGGGTCAGTCCGGGGCATCTGGCCGGCATCCGGTCCGGGGAAGGGTTTTCCCCCTGCGTGATTCGCTGGGTGATCGAGGGCCTGGACGGGAGCGTCAACATGGGGTTGAGGCTGCTCGATGGAAGGCCTGAGGCCGTGGCCATCCGTCCCACCGGAATCGCGGTATCGGGAAAATACGTGCAGGCCATAGTGCTCCATTCAGGCGAGCGGTCCAGCCTCGTCATGCCGAAGGGATGGTATGCCAGGGACAGGATCATCGCGGTCCTGGACGCGGACGGGCTGAGCATGGAATTCAGGCTCAATGAGCTCGTCGGAAAGGGCGCTGACTACGAGCGGGCGACTTTCATCCAGCTCTGAGGCTGTTCGTGAACGCGACGAGCTGGCCGAGCTTCGATCTTGCCGCGCCATTCGAAATCAGAAGCCCGGCCTTTTCAACCCCTTCCCGGATGCTTTTCGCGAGACCGGCCACGTAGATCGACGCGCCTGCATTCACCATGACAATGTCCCGGGCCGGGCCAGGCTTCCCTTCAATGGCGTCGAGAAGCAGTTTTCCCGCCCCTTCCACGTCGCCCGCCCTGATGCTTTGAAGGGGCGATCTTTCAATCCCGAAGTCCTCGGGACTCAGGCGGTATTCGATAATTTTGCCTTCCTTCAATTCGGCGACACAGGTTTCCGCGCCGATCGATATTTCATCGAGGCCGTCCATGCCGTGGACCACGAGCACGTGCCTGCTTCCGAGCCTGTTCAGCACCTGCGCGAATTTGAGAACGAGATCCTGATGATATACGCCTATGACCTGATTCTTCGCGTTGGCGGGATTGGTCATGGGGCCCAGAAGATTGAAAATCGTCCTGACGCCGAGTTCGCGTCGAACGGGAGCGGCAAAGCGCATGGCGCTATGGTGACTGGGCGCGAACATGAAGCCGAGCCCCACTTCCACGATCGATTCAGCGACTTCGACGGGGGAGAGATTCACGTTCACGCCGAGGTGCTCGAGCACGTCCGCGCTGCCGCAGGTGCTGGAAACCGATCTCCCGCCGTGCTTGGCGACCCTGGCCCCCCCTGACGCAGCGACGATCGCCGAAGCGGTGGAAATGTTGAAGGTGTGTGTCCCATCCCCTCCCGTTCCACAGGTGTCGACCAGGTGGAGATCCTGCGGCACCTCGACTTTCGCCGAAAGCCCGCGCATCACGCTCGCTGCGGCTGCGATTTCCTCGACCGTTTCCCCTTTCGATCTCAATGCAATGACGATCCCCGCGATCTGGACGGGCGTCAGTTCCCCGGACATGATCTGATGCATGACCGAGGTCATTTCCTCGCCGGAAAGATCCCTTTTTTCGATCAGGGCATTCATTGCCGCCTGGGGCGTCATTGATGCTCCAGGAAGTTCTTCAGCATGTCGTGCCCGTATTCGGTCAGGATCGATTCGGGGTGGAACTGAACGCCTTCCACGGCAAGCGTCCTGTGCTTCACGCCCATGATTTCGCCGTCTTCGGTCCAGGCGGTGATTTCGAGGCAATCGGGAAAGCTTTCCCGCTCGATCACGAGGGAATGGTATCGCGTCGCGATGAAAGGATTGGGGATGCCGCTGAACACGCCACGGTCCAGATGATGGATGAGGGAAGTCTTGCCGTGCATGAGTTCCTTGGCATGGATGATTTTCCCGCCGAAGGCCTGGCCTATGCTCTGGTGCCCGAGGCAGACGCCGAGTATCGGGATTACACCTGCGAATTTCCGGATCAGGGGGACGGATATGCCGGCCTCATTGGGCGTGCAGGGGCCGGGAGAAATGACGATGTAGTTGTGCTTCTTTTTGTCGATGTAGTCGAGCGTGATCTCGTCGTTTCTTTTCACGTCGACTTCCTGCCCGAGCTCGCCGAAATACTGCACGAGGTTGTAGGTGAAGGAGTCGTAATTGTCGATCATCAAGAGCATGTTCTGGCCCGGAAGCACTGGATACGTCATTTTCTCACAGATCGGCCCGGGGCAGAAAGGCTTGGTCTTCCCAACAAACTGATATTTCAAGACCAGGCATCTTTCCTACCGGGTGGCGTGTCCGTGGCAAAAAAGAGAGGGCGGCCGATCTTGAATCATCGCTTTTCCGGCAATACCGACGCTGCCAAGAACCTGATATTTCAAGACCAGGCACCTTTCCCTATCATGCTCAGCTCCAGGGTGGAGCGAGTAGGTCATCGCTGAAGTCGTGCTCGAAGCCGGGCGATGGCTTCCTGCCCTGAAACTGCCGAGATCGAACCGGATTCCAGTTCGGCTTCCCTTCGATCTGCTTCTCGCTCCCAGGCTTCCTCGGCTTCGGGGTCTGAATCAAGACTGGCGATCAGCCGCTCAAGAAGATGTGATCTTTCGGCCGGAGCCAACTGCAGGACTTCGGCTTCGAGTACTTCCAAGTTCGTGCTCACGTTGACCTCCAATGCGGAAGACGCTAACCATTCATAGTTTATCACAGCAAGTGGTGGTCACAGTGGCGCGACTGCCGCGCTGGGCCTGTATACGATGCCCAGCGAGTCTGAGGAAACGGGCTGACGGAAATCGATGATTTCCGCCGGGCTGCGTTCGTTTTTCATTTGTATTTTGGCCCTTCCATGACCGATTTTAAGCCTTTTCCTTTTTCTACAGCTTCAACGTTTAGCGAAGGGGCGCGCCAAAAGCGAAATATTATAAGAAAACCAATGGTTACGGCGCGACCCCTTCAGCGTGGGGTTGGGGCACTGTTTGCCATGAGATATCAATCTTTCTATGATTTGCTACGCAGTCTCGCAGATAAAGATTGATGAGGCTTTGATATGGAACACCTGCTTCATCCGCCATTTGTTTGAAATAGCCTATAACATCTTCACTGAGCCGCATGGTTACGGGCTTTTTAAGTTTGGTCGCATAAGGATTCCTGCGAGACTTCATTTTTGAAAGATCGTATTCGGTTTTCATGGTATAACCCTTTGATAATGCATACTCTCGTTCTTCGTGGCTTTTCTTGCCGAGATAATTCGGATGACGTGGCCCTGATCGCGCTCGCAATGACAGACAATCAGCAGACGAGCTTCGCTACTTGAGCCAAGCATCAAAAACCTGTCTTCCGACATGGAATTCTCGTCATCAAAAAATTGCACAGCGAATTCGTCGTAAAATACGGATTGAGCTTCTTCAAAAGAAACACCATGTTTCTTCTTGTTTGAGGCCGCCTTGACTGAATCCCACTCGAACTTGATCATAAATACATTGTATGTATATTTGACAAATTATCAAGGGGTACCCAACTTGGAGGTCACCGACGCTGCGCGGCTTTATGCGCGAGGTCCGGTTGACTGCCGGGTTGGGCGTCAGATGGTTCACTGGCACCTCGTTTATGCTCATCCTTTTGATGTCTGTGCCTCAATAAATTTTCTGAGACTTGAGATC
>JAJZVB010000012.1 GCA_021845885.1 Pseudomonadota bacterium | reverse complement strand
TGCGGATGACGTGCTCGAACACCAGGCCCATTTCATGGTTGGAGATCACGCTCGGATGCAGATCGATATCCTTGAATTCCTTGGCGACCAGATAGAGCAGGTTGGCATCCTCGAGTTTGGCGATCCAGCCGGCAAAAGCAAATTCATCGAATACCAGTCTGGCGTTTGCGGAGAACTTGCTGATGTAATCCTCAAGGTTCTGACGGGTGCTGGTCGAGCCCAGGCTCGCCAGTGAGAATTGGGATGTATTGTAAAACGTGGCTTCTGCGATTCCCGGCAGGATCAGGTCAAGATCGAGCCCTTGATCCTTGATGGCCTCAAATGAATCGAGAACCGCCTGTCTGGTCGGTTCAAGAACGCACTCCAGTCGGCGCAGGACCGTGAAAGGGAGAATGATTCTGCCGAACTCGGACTGTTTGAAATCGCCCCGTAAGAGATCGGCGACCGACCATATCTTGTCCGCGAGATTCTGCTGATTCATTTACTCTCTCCAACCGTGGAATGCAGGAAAGAGTAGCCCTGTAATTTTTCGGCGTCAACCTCTTAATGCACGACAGAGGCTAATTAATTTTTAAATTAAAACAACTCCAATCCAACCTTTATTTGCAAACAACCCTTTCATCCGTTCAGGATATTACCAGGGACCCATCATCCAGGGACTGGGATACCAGAACGAGTCATAGGGATAACCGGGATAGGGATAATTCGTTATCCTCTCGATCTTGGGCCACAGATAAATTTCGCTTGCCGATACTCTGGGGAAGCGGTATTCATATTCGCCTATCTTGCCCAGTTGCGGAATCTGCAAGGTCCCGATCACGGTGATTTCCCTGCCCCGGGCATAAACCTCGGGATCGTAGAATCCCCCGGAACACGCAATGAAACGGCCTTCGGTTTTGTCGCCCTCTTCAGGGCGGGCTGAAGCGCCCAGAGGGCGCCCGACCACCTCGAAGCAGGTTTCCTCCTTGCCCGGCATGACTTTTGCGATCGTTCCTCCCCAGCGCACCCTGCTCCCGACCAGGTCCTGGGTCTGGGCCATATGCGGCGAGACGGCCGCAAAAGGTCCTCCGGAAAGACGGGAAGGCACGTTCGCGCAAGCCGCCAGCATCAGCAGCGTAAGAGGCCAAAAATGTCTGAACGACATCGCATTCCTTTCTAATTTCTTGCGCGGGCGCTCACCAGGAGACTGCTCACTTCCCTGCCGAATTCGAAACGCATGACGCCCGTTTCGAATGCCGGACCCTCGAAGCCGCATTTACCCAATGCCTCGCGAAGATAGCTTCGTCCATGGCTGTATCGCCCGTGCGGATTGATCCGGTAATGGCCATCTTGGGCCTCTTCGACTGTGAAAATCAGCAGCCCGCCCGATTTCAATGCCCTTCGCATGCCGCCCAGAACCTCGAAAAGCGCCCCGAAATAACTCAGCGTATCGCTTGAAACGATCAAGTCGAACGCCCCGGGATGATTGTCGAGATAGCTCGTCAGTTCCATCCTCACCAGCTCGTCATACACTTCGCGGCGCCTCGCAGCCTCGAGCATGCCGGAAGAAAGATCCACTCCGACCAGGCGGGAAAGATACGGCCTGACAAGCGGGCCGCAAAGCCCCGTACCGCATCCCGCATCGAGTCCGATGAGCTTGCCTTCGGGCCGCATCCGACTGGAAAGCGCGCCCAGCACAAGCTCATGCCCCCGGTAGGCGATCTGTTCCATTTTGACATCGAAATTTTCAGAAAATTCATCGAAAGTTTTTTCGATATAGGCATCCGATGCCCTTTCCGGAACATCCAAACCCGAACATGAAGCATAAAGATGGCGCGGAACCGGGTTTTCAGGTTCTTCCTTCATCCATTGGCGATAGATTTCCGCAGCCCTGTCGATCTGCCCGAGCTTGTAATGGGCGATGCCCAGCATCGATTTCGGCTTGCCCTCATGCGGCCCGATGACATAAGCTTTGCAATAATGCTGAGCGGCCTCGATTTCCCTGCCCAATGACGCCAGCAAGTTTCCCATGTTGTTGAGCGCGTCGACGAACTGCGGATCCAGTTCGATGGCTTTTCCATAGGCCGCTTCGGCATCCCCGCATTGCTTGAGTTTCTCCAGGGTCGAGCCGAGATTGTTCCACAGGGCCGGATTCACCGCATCGATCTCGAGAGCATTCAGAAAAGCCTCCGCCGCCTGATGCAGGAAACCCGTTTCGACCAGCATGTTCCCCAGATCATTGTGCCATTCGGCCCTGAACGGGGCCAGCTGGAGGGATTTGTGGACAAGTTCGAAGGCTTCAGCGCTCCTGCCCTTCTGATGAAGGAGCACACCCAGGTAATGGATCGCCTCCGGCTGCTCCGGATCGGCCTCGAGCAGGGAAATATAAATCGCCTCTGCCCGGGACAGATCGCCTTCCCTGTGACTTTTCAGCGCAATTTCAAGCGAATCCATGTCCCCCCGGTTTCAGACGCAGCCTGTCGGTTTCGGCAGTCCGCCGTATTTCGTGATCGGTTTCATCGGCCCGGTCATCCAGAGATCGAAAATGGCCCTCTGGTCCTCGCCCAGATACTGGGCGAACTTCCTGATGGGCGGAACCGTGCCGAAATCCTCGTAATATTCCCTCGCCTTCATGATCTGTTCCCATTTCGCATCGCTCAATTCGTAATGGTCAGCCTCCGCCATGGCTCGCCCCACTTCGGGCGTCCATGCGTTCATGTCGGTCAGATAGCCGTCTCCGTCGCGTTCAGGAATGTCCATGATGATTCCTCAATAGTTGATGAAAATACCGGGCTATTGAACATTAGCTGAAGCTGATAGTCAAGGGATGCCCAGCTTCCTGTGACGCAATGCGGGAAGGGCTTTCCTGACTTCTTCTATCCTGGACAATTCCATTTCGGCCATGACGATCCCTTCCCCCTTGTCCATTCTGGCGAGCATCTCCCCCCAAGGATCGATGATCATGCTGTTTCCATAAGTTCTTCGCCCATTGGGATGAAGCCCCCCCTGTGCGGAAGCAATGACATAGCACTGATTCTCCACAGCTCTCGACCTCAGCAGAATTTCCCAATGCGCGATTCCGGTGGGCTCGGTGAAGGCCGCCGGCACCACGATGAGATCGACTTCCCCCATTTTCCTGAAAAGCTCTGGAAAGCGCAGATCATAGCAGATCGACAATCCCATTTTCCCGAATGGCGTATCGCACACTGCAATCTGCTCTCCGGGTTCTATGCTGTTGCCTTCCTCGTAACGCTCTTTCCCGTTCTCGAAGCTGAAAAGGTGGATCTTGTCGTAGCGCGCCCGCTGCTCTCCCTGTTCATCGTAAGCGAAGCAGGTATTGCGCGTTTTATCGGGTCGGCTCGCGAGAAGGGGAAGGGAGCCGCCGACTAGCCATATCTTGTGGCGCCTCGCCATGCCCGAAAGAAAACCCTGGATCGGGCCGGACCCTTCGGACTCTGCCGCTTCAAGCCTTCCGGCATCATTCGCCCCGATCATGGGGAAATATTCGGGAAGCACGACAAGCCGGGCGCCTCCTTCTGCCGCCTGCCCGATGAGCCGCTCCGCCTTGCGGAGGTTTTCCCCGATTTCGGGGCCTGAAATCATCTGGATCGCAGCAATCTTCATCAGGTGCCATTGAAAAGCTTGTTCAGCGCCTCTTCGAAGCCGGGATGCGCATCGAGGAATTTCTGCCGCAACCTTCGATTTTCCTCGGCATCGATCAGGCCGCTCTGCTCGAGTGTGGTCAGGGCCTCCAGCACCATGGAAAATTTCGCCGAGGTGAGATAAAGCCTCTCCGGCTTTTTCGCATCCTGGCGAGCATTCCAGTAATTTTCAGCCTGTTCCGATTTCATGGTCAGAATGCGCGAAGGTCCTCTCCCTCGATGTCGAGAGAATGCCGCCAGAACTGATCCTCCCTGTCGAAAAGGCGGTAAGTGCCGCGCGGCCCCCAGGATCCTGCCGGATAGGCGTTGATGAAATCCCGCTCCATAGCCCACACTTTCAGGATGGGATCGACCACGCGCCAGGCCCATTCCACTTCGTCGTAGCGAAGGAAGAGCGAATGGTCCCCATTCATCACGTCGAGAAGCAGTCCCTCGTAGGCATCGTAATCCTGATCCTCCCCCTTCCTGTAGGTCGCATCCAGACTGATGGTCCGGGTTAAAAGATCGAGCCCCGGGACCTTGACCTGCATTTCCATCCTGAGGCAGTCGATGGGCTGGATTCCGAGCAGGATCCAGTTGGGCTTGGGCGGCTCGTGCCTGGTCTGCTTCAGCAGGTCCTGGGGCGGGGCCTTGAACCGGACGGATATCGCCGAGCTGTTTTCGATCATGCGCTTTCCCGTCCTGAGATAGAAGGGCACCCCCGCCCAGCGCCAGTTGTCGATGAAGAGCTTCAGCGCGGCATAGGTCTCCGTCGTGCTCCCGTCAGAAACGCCAGCTTCCTCCAGGTAGCCTGGGACCGTTCTCCCGTCGAGCATCCCGCTCGCATACTGCCCCCTGAAGGCATGGGCATGCACTGCATTCTGCGGAATGGGCCTGATCGCCTTCAATACCTTGACCTTCTCGTCCCTGAGATGTTCCGCCGACATCGAAACAGGCGGCTCCATGGCGACAATGGTGAGCAGCTGCAAAAGATGGCTCTGGATCATGTCCCTGAGCGCTCCGGCACCTTCGTAATAATCCGCCCTCCCCTCTATCCCCAGGGTTTCCGAATGGGTGATCTGCACATGGTCGATATGATGACGGTTCCAAAGCGGCTCGAGAAGCAGATTGGCGAAACGGAAAACCATCACGTTCTGCACGGTGCCCTTGCCCAGATAATGATCTATCCGGTAGATCTGGTTCTCGCTCAGATATTTATAAAGCCCCTTCTGCAGGATCTGCGCGCTCAGCAGATCGTAGCCGAAAGGTTTCTCGATCACGACCCGCCTCCACCCGGACTTTTCCTCGACCAGGCCAGCGAAAGCGAGCTTTTCTATGAGATTGGGAAATTCTGCCGGCCTCACCGCCATGTAGAAAACGATGTTCGAAGGAAATTCGGGCGTATCGTCCAGCCTCTTCTTCAGCTTCTGATAGACCTCGGGATCGTCGAGACTGCTCTTGTGGTAATGGAGCCTTTCCCTGAAGCGCTCGAATGCCTCCTGGTCCACGCCATTCGGATATTTTGCGAGCAGCATTTTCGACACTTCTTCCAGCCATTCCTCCCTGCTCCAGGGATCCAGGCTGGACGCCAGAATGGC
This sequence comes from Pseudomonadota bacterium, assembly GCA_021845885.1. Lineage (GTDB taxonomy): Bacteria > Pseudomonadota > Gammaproteobacteria > Burkholderiales > JABEVD01 > JABEVD01. Next base: position 24,774 of record JAJZVB010000012.1, on the reverse strand, counting down.
CATTTTTTCCGGAAGGCGGCCCGATCTTTCGAGCTGAAAAAGCGCGGGAATCAGCTTCTTCCTGGAGAGGTTCCCGCCCGCCCCGAATATGACCAACGTGCAGGGTTCAATGACCTTCATGGCTGCCTTTCACGGCATGTCCGCCGAACGCGTTCCTCATCATGGCCAGCAGCCTGTATCCGTAGCCTTCCCCGTCCTGGCTGGCAAAGCGCATCTGCAGCGCAAGGCTCAGCACAGGCGTCGCGATTCCCTGTTCGATGGCTTCCATCACCGTCCATCTACCTTCTCCCGAATCCGCCACATAAGGCGCGACGTCATTCAGTTTCTGATCGGATTTCAGCGCATCCGAGGTGAGGTCGAGCAGCCAGCTCCTCACCACGGAACCGTGACGCCATATTTCGCTGATTTGGGCCAGATCGAGCGAGAATGCCTTCTTTCCCTCCATCAGCGCAAACCCTTCGGCAAGGGCCTGCATCATGCCGTATTCTATGCCGTTGTGAACCATCTTGACGAAGTGCCCGGATCCTACCGGACCGACATGGGCCCATCCTTCTTCCGGCGAGGGGGCGAGCACCTTGAGTATCGGCTCGACCTTCGAAGCGACGTCGGGACTTGCGCCCACCATGAGGCAATAGCCGTTATCCAGCCCCCATATGCCTCCGGAAGTGCCCGCATCCATGAAGCCGATGCCACGTGACGCGAGCATCTCGCCCCGCCTCATGCTGTCGTGATAATTGGAATTTCCACCGTCGATGACGACGTCGCCTTCTGACAGGACAGCCGAAAGCTCACTGATCTGGGATTCGGTGATCGGCCCGCTGGGCAGCATGATCCAGATGACCCTGGGTGAGGGAAGCTTCGCTATCAGATCCTCGACCGAAGCCGATGCGATCAGTCCTTCTTCAAGGGCAAGCTTTTCAACCGCATCGCCTGACCTGTCATAGCCCACCACCTCCATTCCGCCGCGGCACAGCCGAGCCGCCATGTTCCCGCCCATCCTGCCGAGCCCTATCATTCCCATACGCATGTCTGCCTCCGATCCGTTTATTTGGGTTAGTTTATGTTATAGTCGCTGCGTCGTAAACTTAGGACAGGAAAGCCCGATGGCGGTTCCCCGGCAAATTTGTCGCTGGCATGTCTATGCCTCCCTGAGCGCCCTGCAGGAAGATGCGGCCCGGATGATATTGCAAAGCGCGGAAAAGGCCATTAGGGAAAAGGGGAACTTCAGCATCGTGCTTGCGGGAGGCGGCACCCCGAAAGGCCTTTACGAGCGGCTTGCTTTCGAGGCTGCAGCATGGAATTGCTGGGAGATCTATTTCGGGGACGAACGCTGCCTGCCTGTCGATCATCCCGACAGGAACAGCGTCATGGCTTCGAATTCATGGCTGTCCCATGTTTCCATTCCGAAAGAAAACATCCATGTCATTCCAGCAGAGCTTGGGCCGGAGGAAGGAGCTTTACGCTATTCGAACACCCTGAAGATCATCGAGGAATTCGATTTCGTCCTGCTCGGACTAGGCGAAGACGGGCATACCGCCAGTCTTTTCCCCGGAAGAACATGGGAAAATCGGGATGTCCTTCCCGTATGCGACGCACCCAAGCCTCCCCCGGAGCGGATATCGTTGAGCCCATCCCGTCTGAGCGCATCGCACAGGGTCTGCTTTCTGGTTGCCGGGGAATCGAAAAGGCGGGCCGTGTCCGAATGGAAGAGCGGAAAACCCATGCCTGCGTCATTCATCGTCCCTTCTTCGGGCGTCGACATCTTCATCGAATCTTCAGCTATCGAGTGAAAAATGGAATCGGAATCCCCTTACAAAGGCAAAACTGGTCTGAAACGGTTGTGGAACGCCTTTCATTATTCGCTTGCCGGGTTTTCCGCAGCCTTCAAGAACGAAGATGCCTTCAGGCAGGAAGTCATTCTCGCGGTCATCCTGATTCCCACGGCGCTTTTTTTGCACGTCGACGGGCTCAGAAAGGCTGCCCTGATCGGCAGCGTTTTCCTTGTGCTGATCGTCGAACTCCTCAATTCAGGCATCGAGGCCACGGTCGACAGGATCTCCCTGGAAAACCATCATCTCGCCAAGCGCGCTAAGGACATCGGCAGTTCGGCTGTCTTCCTGAGCCTCGTCAACGTGATTTTCACCTGGCTCCTGATTCTTTTCGACTGACTGTCATAAAACGGTCACCAAACCGTCATCAATTTTTCTTGATGTTGCTGCAAAGTGTGCTTTCATGGAAAGTGCACCGGCTCAACATAAGGCAAGATCGCTTCAGATTTCTGTAGTGACGGAAACCTATCCCCCGGAAATCAACGGCGTGGCCCTGACGGTTGAGCGCATGGTCGAAGGGCTGAAAAGACGTCAGCACAGGCTGCAGCTGATCCGCCCTAAACAGGGGGAATTCGATCGGCCCGGAAAGGTGGATGAGCATTTGGAGCTCATCCTTCAGGGGGGGATACCCATCCCGAATTACGACGGGCTGAAAATGGGCCTTCCCGCCAGGAAAGCGCTGCTGCGCCTTTGGCTGGAAAAGCGCCCGGATATCGTCCACATCTCGACGGAAGGGCCGCTGGGCTGGTCCGCCCTTTCCGCAGCGAAGAAGCTCGGCATTCCCGTATCGAGCGAATTCCACACCAATTTTCACAACTATAGCAAGCATTACGGGATAGGGTGGCTGAGGCGTCCGATCATCGGATATCTGAAAAAATTCCACAACAAGGCGGATTGCACGATCGTCTCGACATCGGAAATGGAAAAGACACTCGAAAATCTGGGCATCAAGAAGCTGGTCGTCGTCCCCAGGGGCGTCGATTCTAGGCGATTCGATCCCGTGAAGCGCAGCGCCGAACTGAGGCGGGCATGGGGCGTCGGGCTCGCGCAGCCGGTGTGCATGTACGTGGGAAGGCTTGCTCCGGAAAAAAACCTGGATTTGCTGGTGCGGGCCGTGGAAAGAATGCGCGCCATACAGCCCGGTTTGAAATGCGTCCTGGTCGGGGACGGCCCTGAAAGGAAATCGCTCGAAGAGCGCCATCCGGAATTCCTGTTCGCAGGCATGAGGACGGGCGAGGATCTCGCGGTCCATTACGCTTCAGCAGACATCTTCCTCTTTCCCAGCCTCACCGAGACTTTCGGCAACGTGGTCGTCGAAGCCATGGCGAGCGGTCTCGCGGTCGTTGCATTCGATTATGCCGCGGCCTCGCAGCACATGAAGCATCGCGACAACGGGCTGCTTGCCCATGTCGGCAACAGTTCGGAATTCGTCAGAATGGCCGTCGATCTGGTGAACGATCCGCCTTCGATCGTCGATCTGGGCAGACGCGCGAGGCAGTCGGTGCTCTCGCTCGACCTTGAAAACGTGAGCAAAAGAATAGAAGCGGTATTCATGAATGCGGTCGGGGGTATCGAATATGCAGCCCATTAAACAGTTCACCCATCTGGATTTGTCCCTTTGCCTGAGGCTCAACCATGCGAGCCAGTATCCTTTCGTGCGCAGGCTTTTCAGGACGGTGAGCCGCCTGGGAGATGGGGTATTCTGGTATGCGTTGATGATCCTGCTGCTCGCGCTCTACCGTTTCGAAGCATTGCTTCCCGTCGTTCACATGCTGCTCGCCGGCGGCACCTGCACGCTCATCTACAAGTGGCTCAAGCAGAAAATTTCAAGGCCCAGACCTTATCAGGTGAATCAGGACATCGAATGCATCACGGCGCCTCTGGACCGGTTCAGTTTCCCTTCCGGCCACACCCTTCATGCCGTCGCATTCAGCATGGTCGCAGTCGCCTATTACCCCGTCCTTTCCTGGATCGTTTTCCCCTTCACCTTCCTGGTGGCCACATCGCGCATGGTGCTTGGCCTGCATTACCCTTCCGACGTCATCGCCGGCGCAGCGATCGGCGCATCCGTTGCCTGGATTTCCTTCCAATTTTAAATTTTTATTAAATACTGGAATAAGTCCAAATTTTTGCTATAGTCCAGGCAAGCAATGATTCGTGGTTGAAACCGTCATGCGTCCCCTCGCCTGTCCAAAATGCCATCAAGGCATCATGCATAGAATCAGAAGGAACAACTGGATGCGCATCTTCCCGACGAGCAGGAGATTTCGCTGCGGCCAGTGCTCGCGCTCTTTCCTCAGGCTGTTCGGTGTGCTGATACAGACGAAAGGATAGGCGGATCGGGCTGGAAAAGATTGCCGGGAAGCGGAACCCTGTGTATCAGCTCCTGTCTGGCGATCGAACCGATGCGCGCCCGGGTTTCCCTTTCCACCTCTTCGCCATGGAGTTCCGCATGCCAGGCCGGCGCCTCGCCTTCCAGGATCCTGTTGATCTGGGCGAGCCTTGAACCCGTTTCGCGCATGTAATAATTGAACCGCTTGGTGAGCCTCTGATCGAGACCTTTTGCCCCATGGTAGCAAAGCTGCGGAATCATGCCCATCCTCAGCCCTTTGACGCCGTAGGCGAGATACCGAAGCGATTTTTCAGCCATTCCGTATTCCGTTCCGAACTTTTCTGAAGCGTATTCGCAAAGGATTTTCCTGTGCTTCAGGAGAAGCTTGTCCGGAAAATGGAAAAGCTGGGGGAAAATATAGGCATCCATGGCCCATTCGCATACCGCATGGGTGACGAGATGGAATTCCCCCCACATCCTTTCGTGCGCGGGAACGAAATGGTTGTGGGCGATGATGTCCACGAAAAGATGGGAGCAATAGCCTGCGGCCAGGGCGCGTTCCTCGTCTTTTTTTGCGCAGTCGAGCAGGTGCTTCGCGCTTTCCCAGCGGTGCGTGACCTCGAAGGCCGCCGTTCCCGCCTTTTTCCCGAACATCGAAAGATCGGGCAGGCAGGCCCCCGCAAGGAGGAGCTCCGGGAATTTCCTGATTGCGCTTCGGATGCGCCTGTCCGTGATCGGAATGCCCCAGATCAGAAGCTGCGCGAAATAGGTATGGGTGAAGAGCCCCCAGGCGCAGGCATCCTTGCTGTAAAGGAGGAGCGGCAGGAACCAGCTGATGTGAAAATAATATCTTCTGAACATGGCAGCGTCGTTTTCCTGAAAACTATGCGCCATGAATTCAGTGTTTCTGTGACAATCAGATGATTTTATTGTGACAATATCAGCCTGTTCTCCGTGTGCCGGTTCATTTTCTTCAATCCCTCGACAAAACCCAGAAAATCCAGGCCGTAAAGGGAGGCGAGCGATCTTGCCTCTTCCCGCAGATTCTGCCAGCTCGGGTTGCCGGTGAAATCCCTGAATCCGAACACGATGATGTTGCCGTGCTTTTCTGCAGGAAGGCAGAGCGCCAGCCCTTCGAAAGCCTCCCTGATCCGCGAAAGGTAAAGGGGGAACTGCTTGTCGCTACCCCATAGGTTGACGACGAGCAGGCCATCGGGCTTCAGCGCTTCCCGGGCATGGGCATAGAATGCGGTTGAAGTGAGCGCTTCCGGCTGGAAATGTCCGTCGTAGGCATCAACCATGATGACGTCGGCGCAGCAGGATTTTCCGGGAAGATAGCGTGCCCCGTCCTCGACGACGACCTTCAGCCTTTCGTCGTCCTCGGGAAGATAGAACAGGGTGCGCGCGATCGACACGATTTTCGGATTGATTTCCACGGCCACCGTTTTCGTGTGCTTCAAATGTCTGTGGACGAACTTGGCGAGCGATCCTCCCCCCAGTCCTATCATCAGGATCTCCCCGGGATCCCGATGGAAAAGCAGGAAGGCCATCATCGCCCGGGTATAGGCCAGTTCGAGCGCATCGGGTCTGGAAAGCCTCATCGAGCTCTGTATCGCGGGGGTGCCCAAATGAAGCGTTCTCACGCCGAAGGACTCGGCCACATCGATCTCGTCCTCCTCGACAGACTTGAATATCTTCCGGAAGCGCATTTCAGTTTTCCATCCCGGCCAGCATTTTCTTCGCCCATGGCAGGAAAAGATAGGCCGGAAACATGAGAAAAAGCGTGAAAAGGAAATAGGCAGCGTAGCCCATATCCTGCGCGCCAATTCCTCCGGCCCATCCCGCAACCGAGCGGGAAAGGGCGAAAGCGGAAGAAAGCAATGCATATTCCGCGGCGCTCCTTCTCTTGTCCACGATCGCCATCAGGAAGGCGAGGAAGGCTGCCGTGCCCAGCCCGCTGGTGAATGATTCGATGCCGCTTGCGAAATACATGAGCAGCCTGTGCGAAAGAACGAGCGCTCCCGTTCCGTGGGGAATGACCCATGCCGCGATCACGTAGCCCAGGTTGGAGAATCCCTGGAAAAGGCCCAGCATCCAGAGCGCCCTGAATATCCCTATCCTGTCCGTCACCCATCCGCCTGCAAGCCCCCCCATGATGGAAAGCGCGAGGCCGATGTTGACCGAGACGAAGCCGATTTCCGTGTTGGAGAAACCGGAATCGACCCAGAAAGGCTTGATCATGAAACCCATTGCGGAATCAGGCAGCTTGAAAAGCAGGATGAAGGCGAGCACGGGAATGATGTGGCGCCTTTGCAGCAGACCCAGCAATGCGCCGAAGACCGGACCGCTTGAAGCCTCGAATTGCTCGTTCTTTCCCGAAAAAAAGAAGGAAAATGCGAATATTAAAAGCGCGATCAAAAAGCTCGCGGGCCAGAATGAAGGTTTTGAAAAATGTATGGCCTGGTCGACAAGTCCTATCGAACCCAGGATGAAAACCAGGATGAGTCCGAAAAGCCTCGGGCGATGCAAAATGGACCTGAATTCGAGGATCAGTGAACTATCCGGTGCGCCGCACCGCGCCTTCTCCTTCGGCGCGAATAGGACCAGGATTGCGCCAGCCAGGAAAATCAATGCGGCAAGATAGAAAGCCCCCTTCCAGGAAAGGTGATCGCTCAATATGAGGATCAGGCCCGCACCCAGCATGCCGACCCGGTAGAACCCTATCCTCAGTCCGTTGGCCAGCCCGATTTCCCCCTTTTCAAGGAATTCGATGGTATAGGCGTCTGTGGCGATGTCGTTCGTTGCGGAAAAAAGGGTCAATGCGCCTATCCCCGCCCATACCCATGGGCCAAAGCCGCTTTTGACAGCGAAGAAAAGCATTGTCATGCCCATCATCAGATCCATCGCCGCCATCCATATCCTGTGGCGCCTGAAATGGTCCACGGCGGGCGCCCAAATGAATTTGAGCGTCCAGGCGAGGCCGAGCAGGCTGATGAGACCGATCTTGCCGAGCCCGATTCCCTGCTGCCTGAAATACACGGGGAAAATGTCGTAGAAAAGGCCTAAAGGAAAACCTGAAGAAAAATAGAGCAGGGAAACCCAGAAATACTTGGATCGAGGCAAATCAGCCGCCCCTGGTGAAGCGGAAAACAGCCAGGGTGCCGAAAAGATTGGGGAAAAATGAAACCACCCTTCCGTTGTTCATCACGATGCGTTCGAGAATCGCCACGCCCTGATTCGAGCAGAAATTTTCGAAATCTTTCGTCGTGCAGAGCCTGATGTTAGGGGAATCGTACCATTCATAGGGCAGGTTGCTGGACACGGGCATATGCCCCTTCAATATCTGCAGCCTGTTCTGCCAGTACCCGAAATTCGGGAAGGTGACGATTCCCTCCCTTCCCACCCTCAGCATTTCCTTGATGATGCTTTCCGTGTTTTTCATCGCCTGGAGCGTCTGGGAAAGAATCACGTAATCGAAAGAACCCGATTCGAAACCGGAAAGCCCGGATTCGAGATCGCTCTGGATCACGTTGACCGAATTCCTGATGCATTGGAGGATGTTCGCGTCGTCGATTTCGACCCCGTAGCCTTTGGCCGATCTGTTCCTGGCCAGATAGGCGAGCAGCGAGCCGTCTCCGCAGCCCAGATCGAGCACCTTCGCGCCTTCCGCGACCCAGTTCCCTATGGTTTCAAAATCGTGCCTGACCGCCAGCCTGTTCATTTCCCGATGTTCTCCATGTAGGCGCGCACCACGGCATGGTAATGTTCGTCCACCATGAGGAAGGAGTCGTGCCCGTAGCTCGACGTGATTTCGGTATGGCTCACGTTGAGTTCGTTGTCCAGCAGCGCCTTGACGATTTCACGCGACCTTGCAGGCGAGAAACGCCAGTCCGAAGTGAACGAGACCACCAGGAAATCGCTTTTTGCAGAACCGAATGCGCGCGCCAGGTCCCCATCGTGAGCGTGAGCGGGATCGAAATAGTCGAGCGCTTTGGTCATCAAAAGATAGGTGTTCGCATCGAACTGGGAGGCGAATTTGTCCCCCTGATAGCGCAGATAGGATTCGATTTCGAATTCGACGTCATAGCCGAAATTGTAGCTGCCCTTCTTCAGTCCCCTGCCGAATTTCTTGGCCATCGAGTCGTCGGAAAGATAGGTGATATGCCCGAGCATTCTGGCCAGCCTCAATCCCCTTTTCGGAACGACATCATGGGCGTAGAAGTTTCCGCCGTGGAAATCGGGATCGGTCAGTATGGCCTGCCTCGCCACATCGTTGAAGGCGATGTTCTGCACCGTGAGATTCGGGGCGCTGGCGATGGCGACCACATGCCTCACCCTCAATGGATGGCTGATCGCCCATTGCAATGCCTGCATTCCGCCCAAACTCCCCCCCACGACCGCGGCGAATTGTTCTATGCCGAGATGATCTGCAAGCCTCGCCTGCGACTCGACCCAGTCATCGACCGTGACGACGGGAAAATTCGCGCCGAAGGGTGCTCCTGTTTTCGAATTGATGCTCGCAGGCCCTGTCGATCCATGGCATCCGCCGAGATTGTTGACCCCGATCACGAAGAAACGGTTCGTATTGATGGGCTTGCCGGGTCCGACCATGTTGTTCCACCAGCCGGCCGATTTGGGATTCTCGGAATGATGGCCGGCGACATGATGGTTCCCCGAAAGCGCATGACAGATGAGCACGGCATTCGATTTGTCCTCGTTCGGTTCGCCGTAAGTCTCGTAGACGAGATCATAGTTTTCGAGCACCGCCCCGCTTCTCAGAACGAGGGGAGCCTCAAAACGGGCGCTTTGCGGAACGACAAGGCCTATGGAATGGGGATCTTGCATGGGTTCAGGCATTCAGGCGATTGAGCAGCGTCCTGATTTTTTCAGGTTCGTCAGTCTTGAGCATTTTCTGCGTAATGGGGGCGACATCGGCAATGCTGGATTTTAGCACCTGCTGCTTCACCGGCAGCAGATTGGAAGGATGCATCGAGAATTCGCGCAGACCGAAGCCGAGCAGCATGCGGGTCAGTTCGGCGTCCCCCGCCATTTCCCCGCAGACCGCGACCGGAATGCCCGCCTGATTCGCGCTCCTGATCACATGTGAAACGAGATGCAGCACAGCGGGATGCAAGGGATCGTAAAGATGCGCGACGCTGTCGTCGGTCCTGTCTATGGCAAGGGTATACTGGATGAGATCGTTGGTGCCTATGGAAAGGAAATCGAGCTTCTGCATGAAAACCGGGAGGGAAAGCGCCGCTGCCGGGATTTCGATCATGCCGCCGATCTCGATGCCCTTGTCGTATGGAATGTTCTCCGCTTCCAGTTCCTGTTTCACCCGGGCAATGAGCGCAAGGGTGAGGTTGATTTCCGCAGCCGAAGAAAGCATGGGGATCAATATCCTCAGCTTGCCGTAATGGGAAGCGCGCAGAATGGCCCTGAGCTGGGTCCTGAACATCTGCGGCTCGGCGAGGCAGAGCCTGATCGCCCTCAAACCCAGCGCCGGGTTTGCGCTCACTCTGGTCGTACCATTGAGATGCTTGTCCGCCCCGAGGTCGAGCGTTCTTATAGTCACGGGAAGCCCCTTCATCTCCCGCACCACCTGGCTGTAAAGCTCGAATTGCTCGTCCTCGTCCGGAAGCGTCAATCGATTCAGGAAAAGGAATTCGCTCCTGAAAAGGCCTATGCCTGTCGCGCCGCTCTCCCTGACCTGCTTGACATCCTGGGGAAGCTCGATGTTGGCCTGTAATTGCACGTGGATTCCGTCCAGCGTGGTCGACCTCGTCGATCGTATCCTTTTCAGCTTCTGCTTCTCGAGTTCCCATTGCTCCTGAAGCAGCCTGTATTCGGCGAGGACAGCCTTGTCAGGATCGACGATGACCGCACCTCTCGCCCCGTCGATGATCAATAGATCGTTGTCCCTGATCAGTCTCCTGGCATTGTGCAGCGCGACGATGGAAGGAATGTTGAGGCTCCTCGCCACGATCGTCGTGTGCGAAGTCGTTCCGCCCAGATCGGTGATGAAGGCGGAGCACTGCAGTTCCTTCAGGAGCGCGACATCCGCCGGGCTGAGGTCGTGGGCGACAAGGATGCTGCCCTGCTCCCTGCTTTGCGGTGGAAGCTGCTTCTGGCCGAGCAGCACCTTCAGTACCCGCTCGACGACCTGAACGACATCGGCCTTTCTTTCCCTGAGATAGCTGTCCTCGATCTTGTCGAACTGGGCGAGCAGGTTCGACATCTGCTGCTGAAGCGCCCATTCCGCATTGCACTGCTGGGTCTCGATAATCTGCCTCGGAACCTGCGAAAGCGTGGAATCGCCAAGGATCATGAGATGCAGATTGAGGAAGGCGCCGAATTCAGCAGGGGAATCCGCAGGAATGGAAGCCCGCAAGGCTTCGAGCTCTTCGCGTGTCGCCTCGACCGCAGCCTCGAAGCGCGCAACCTCGAAGGGAATCATCTTCTGCGGAAGATTGTAGTGCGAGACTTCGAGATGGGCATGCGAAATCAGGTGCGCGCGACCTATGGCGATCCCGCCCGAGACGCCCGTTCCCTGCAGGACGAAGCTCATTCGCCTTCCCCGAAACAATCCGCGACCAGACCGGAAAGGGCGGCGATCGCGTCCAGCTCGTCCGGGCCGCTGGTTTCGATCACGATGGTCGATCCCTTGGTTGCAGCCAGCATCATCACGCCCATGATGCTCTTGGCATTGACCCGCCTGCCTTTTCTTTCAAGCCAGACCTCGCTCCGGAATTTTCCTGCAAGTTGGGAAAGCTTCGCGGAAGCCCGAGCATGCAGGCCCAGTTTGTTGACGATTTCAACTTCCTGTTGCTGCATTGTGGAAGTCCTGCGTGAATGGGACGATGCCTTCTGTTCCGCCGCTCAGCGCTTTCTTGACCAGTCTGTCCAGCGGCTCATTGCGGTAGGTGAGGATCCTGACCAGCATGGGCAGATTGACGCCTGCGATGCCTTCGACTTTCCCTGGAATGACCAGCTTCATGGCGATATTGCAGGGCGTCGCGCCGTAGATGTCGGAAAGCAAGAGCACGCCCTGTCCTTCATCGAGCTGCCTGACGAGTCTGATCGCCTGGGGCAGAATGGCCTGCGGATCGTCATGAACGCTGATCCCGATCTGCATCAGATGCGCAGGCCTTTGCCCGATGACATGGCTTGCGCAATGGATCAGGCTTTCCCCAAGCGTGCCGTGCGCCACGATCAGAATCCCTACCATATGCCTCCCAAAATGTTAATTCTATCCCAACTCGAAGCGGCTTGATACGGCCTCATTCTACCCCATCCGCTTTCTCGAAACGGATGCGTTTACTGAGCGCCTGCGTGACATGGATATTCCCTTTATCGTCGATCAGGAGCGCGCTGTCCACCCCCATTTCCCCAGCCGCCTTGCGCCATCCGTTCAGGCCTGAAATGAAGATCGGTTTCGAAGCCGCATCGGACAGGGCTCCGGCATGCGGTCCGCCAGGTATGAGCACCGTGACCGCTTCCACCCCCTGAGCGGGATAGCCTGTTCTCGGGTCGATGATATGGCAATAGCGCTTGCCGTCCAGGAAAAAATAACGCTGGTAGTCGCCTGAAGTGCCGATCGCCTCGCCGTCATGAAGATCGATTTCCGCAATCGCGCCGCTTCCCCTCGGCGCCTTGATGCCGACATGCCAGGGCCTGTCGCCGTGCGTGCCCAAAGCCATGATGTTTCCGCCGATGTTGATCAGGGCGTTTTCCACGCCTTTTTCCTTCAGGATCGCGGCTGCGACATCGAGCGCATAGCCTTTGGCGAACCCGCCGAGATCGAGCCTGACCGCGGGATTTTTGCTGTATGCGACATCGTCCTTGATCACGATGTCGTCCATTTGCGGATGCTCAGCAACGAGTTTCATGATTTTTTCGGGATCAGGCCTGACGGGCTTGAATTCGTCGTTCTGGAATCCCCACAACCCGATCAGTTCCCCTATCGCAGGATTGAAAAGCCCTTTCGACTGGTCCGAAAGCAAGGTCGCATCCTTGATGATGGCCGCGACCTCCGGGTCTATCCTCACGCTCTTTCCTGCCGCGAAGGCCTTGTTCAATTCCGTGATTTCGCTCGGCTTCCAGGCATGCAGCTCGAGATGCATCTGCCCGAATTTCTTCATCACGGCGTTGATCGCGTCTTCCGCCTTGGCCTTCTTTTCGCCGTAAACGCTCACTTCGACCAATGTGCCAAAAACATAATGTTGCTGGGAATATTCCTTGTCCATGCAGCCGCAAAGCAGGAAGACCAGGACAAGCAGGCTCAGGCGCATTTCGATTCGAGCAGGTCGATCATCATTTTCGCGACGTCGCATCCTGTCTGGTCCAGGATTTCCTGCATGCAGGTGGGGCTCGTGACATTGATTTCAGTGAGATGACTTCCTATGACATCGAGCCCGGCAAGAAAAATGCCTTCCTTTTCAAGAACAGGGCCGACGGCTCCAGCGATTTCCCTGTCCCGGTCCGACAAGGCTTGCGCAATCCCCTTTCCGCCGGAAGCGAGATTCCCCCTGGTTTCCCCTTTCTTCGGGATGCGCGCGAGGCAGTAGGGCGCCGGAATGCCGCCCACGACCAGGATGCGCTTGTCCCCCTTTTCGATATCGGGAATGAAGCGCTGGGCCATGACCGTTTTCGTCCCGTAGCGGGTTGCGGTTTCGATGATGACACCGGTATTGGGATCGTTTTCCCTCACCCTGAACACGCCGGAGCCGCCCATGCCGTCGAGCGGCTTGATGACGATGTCTCGATGATGATCCAGAAAATCTCTCAGCGCCGATTCCTGCTTCGAAACCAGCGTGGACGGGGTGAATTCAGGAAATCGGGCGATGGAAAGCTTTTCGTTCCAGTTTCTGAGCGCGGCAGGGCGATTGAATATCCTGGCCCCTTCCCTTTCGGCGAGCTCGAGAAGCTGCGTCGCATAATAATATTCCATGTCGAAGGGAGGATCCTTGCGCATCAATACCGCATCGTATTGCGCGAGATGCCCGGGGAGAATTTCGCCGATTTCGTACCAGTCCGGATCCCTTCCCGTGAGGAAAATCTCCCTCGACCAGGCTTTTATCCTGCCCTCCAGAAGAACGATATCCTCCTGATGCAATGCATGAATACGGTGCCCCCTTTGCGACGCTTCCCGCATCATGGCGAAGCTCGAATCCTTGTGGATGTTGATGCTCTCGAGGGGATCGAGGATGAAGGCGATATTCATCCCGCTTTTTCCAGTTCGATGGATGCGGCGAGCAATGCAAGACGTGCGACCACCCCGTAGGCGTAGAAGCGGTTCATGATCATGTCCGGATTGGCCTTGTAATCGGGAAGGGAGCAGGCCGTCTCGAACGCGAGCGGCACGAAGTGCATGCCGGGGGCATTCAGATTCTCGTCCTTGGCTCGTCCGGTATGCACCCTGTAGAAGCCGCCCACGACGAAATGGTCGATCATGTAGACGACAGGCTCGGCCACGGCCTCATTGATGCTTTCGAAAGTGTGGACCCCTTCCTGGATCAGCACATGGGAAACCTGCATGCCTTCCTTGACGACGGCCATCTTGTTTCTCTGCTTCCTGTTGAGCTCTCTGACCTCTTCGGGGCTCTTCACGCTCATCACGCCCATGCCGTAGGTGCCCGCATCCGCCTTGACGATGACGAAGGGCTCTTCCCTGATCCCGTATTCAGCATATTTCTTCCCGGTCTTTTCGAGAATGGCCTCGACATGCGAAGCCAGGCATTCCTCCCCGACCCGCTCATGGAAATCGACCTTGACGCAGGTTTCGAAATACGGATTGATGAGCCAGGGATCGATGCCGATCAGGTTTGAAAATTCCTCAGCCACTTCATTGTAGGCCGAAAAATGATTGGATTTCCTTCGCGTCGACCAGCCCGCATGCAAAGGGGGAAGGATGGACTGCTCGATGCCCTTCAAAATTTCCGGAATGCCTGCGGAAAGATCGTTGTTGAGCAGCACGATGCAGGGGTCGAATCCCTCCAGCCCGAGACGATTTCCAGTTCTTTTGACCGGCTCCAGAAGCAGGCTCCCCCCTTCGGGAAGCGAGAATTCGGCAGGCTGGTCGATTTCAGGGATCAATGTGCCTATCCTCACGTTCATGCCCGACTGGCGCAGGATATAGGCGATGGAAGCCACGTTCTGAAGATAATAAAGGTTCCGGGTATGGCTTTCCGGGATGAGCAGCGCGCCCCTCGCATCGGGGCAGATTTTTTCGATCGCGGACATCATGGCCTGGACGCAAAGGGGCATGAACTCGGGATTCAGGTTGTTGAACCCGCCCGGGAAAAGATTGGTATCCACGGGCGCGAGCTTGAAGCCGCTGTTCCTCAGATCGACGGAGGCGTAAAAAGGGGTGGAATGTTCCTGCCAGGCGCCCCTCAGCCAGTGCTCGATATCCGGCATCGCGTAGAGTATCTTCTTTTCGAGTTCGAGCAATGCGCCGCTCAGGGCCGTCGTCAAATGAGGAACCATCTCTTCTTCCGTTCTTGCGTTAAAATAGGCGTTTTGCAAGCCTTAACAATCATGCTCACCACATCCAATATTACCATGCAGTTCGGGGCGAAGCCCCTGTTCGAGAACGTTTCTGTCAAGTTCGGCGAAGGAAACCGCTACGGACTCATCGGGGCCAACGGCTGCGGAAAATCGACTTTCCTCAAGATCCTCGGAAACGATCTCGAACCGAGTTCGGGCAACATCTCGCTCGATGCCGGAGAGCGCCTCGGCAAGCTGCGCCAGGACCAGTTCGCGTTCGAAGAATACCGGGTGATCGATGCCGTGATCATGGGTCACGAGGAATTGTGGCATATCATGCAGGAACGCGAAAGGATTTACTCGCTTCCGGAAATGTCCGAGGAAGAGGGCATCCTGGTCGCCGAACTCGAAGGACGCTTCGCCGAACTCGATGGCTATACCGCCGAATCCAGGGCGGGGGATCTCCTGCTCGGCGTGGGCATCCCGATCGGACAGCACAATGGGCTGATGAAGGAAATCGCCCCCGGATTCAAGCTCAGGGTGCTGCTCGCTCAGGTTCTTTTCTCGAATCCGGACATCATGCTGCTCGACGAGCCCACCAACAACCTCGACATCAACAGCATCCGCTGGCTCGAAGGGGTGCTCAACGAACGCAACAACACCATGATCATCATTTCCCACGACAGGCACTTCCTGAACAGCGTGTGCACCCACATGGCCGATCTCGACTATGGCGAAATCAGGATCTATCCCGGGAATTACGACGATTACATGATCGCATCGACCCAGGTGAGGGAAAGGCTCGTCGCGGAAAATGCGAAAAAGAAGGCCCAGATCGCGGAACTCCAGTCTTTCGTGAGCCGCTTTTCGGCGAACGCCTCCAAGGCGAGGCAGGCCACGTCGCGTGCCCGCCAGATCGACAAGATCAAGCTCGATGAAATCAAGCCTTCGAGCCGGGTATCCCCCTATATCCGCTTCGACCTCGACAAGCCGTTGAAGCGGCTTGCGCTCGAAGTTTCGCATTTATCCAAGGGATTCGAGGGCAAATCCGTGCTGAACAATATCGATTTGATGGTCGATGCCGAAGACCGCATCGCCGTCATCGGCCCCAACGGCATCGGCAAGACGACCTTGCTGCGCACCATAGTGGGCGATCTGGAAGCCGATTCGGGTAAAATCAAATGGGCTGAAAAAGCCGAAGTAGGGTATTTCGCGCAGGACCACTCGGCCGATTTCGAAGAGGACATGAGCGTCTTCGAATGGATGCATCAATGGGGAAAACAGGGCGACGACGATCAAGCGATCAGAGGAACGTTGGGCAGACTGCTTTTTTCAGGGGACGATGCGAAAAAGAGCGTCAAGGTGCTCTCGGGCGGAGAAAAGGGCAGAATGCTCTTCGGCAAGCTGATTCTGTCCCGTCCCAATGTCCTGGTGATGGACGAACCCACCAACCATCTCGATATGGAATCGATCGAGTCCCTGAATCTCGCCCTCGAGCTTTTCAAGGGCACGCTGATCTTCGTCAGCCACGACAGGGAATTCGTTTCTTCGCTCGCCAACCGGATCATCGAGCTGACCCCTTCGGGCATCGTCGATTATTCGGGAAATTACGAAGACTATCTGCTCACTTCAGGGATTCGGAATTGACGAGCGCATTTCTCACTTTCCTCCCTACCAGGAAATAGGCGATGAGCGCGACGAAGGGAATGGACGCCGCCTCGATCTCGACCGTGTTCAGTGCCCAGTGGAAATGCACAGCCAATGCGTCGCTGACATAGCCGATCAAATTGACCGAATAATAGGTGAATACCGCGATGGTGAGCCTTCCCACGGTCTGCTGAAGCCCGAGCTGCAGATGGAACCTGCGGTTCAATGCCGCGAGCAGGTCCTGGTTCTGCGCTTCCCGCCTGACGTCCATCCTGGTCCTGAGCAACTGGCTCGCGTGATTGATCCTGTTCGATAGCTGGTCGAGCGACTTCCCCGCCGATTCGCAGGTGTTTCTCGCAGGCTCCATGCGTCTGTTGAGGAACCCCCCCAATGTGGGAATGCCTTCGAGAGGGGTTTCGCGCAATTCGGCCAGCCTGTTGGCCACCACGCCGAAATAGGCGCGGGTCGCGGCGAAACGGTAATAGGTTGAGGAAATCAGGCTTTCCAGCTGGGCTGCGAACTTGGAAATGTCTTCAAGCAGCGCCTCGTCGTTCATCTCGCTTCCCTGCGAAATGGCGTCCGTGATCGTCGTCAATTGCGCGTCCAGCGCGGGTATTTTCGCGATCAGGCTGCGCGCCTCGGGAAGCGCGATGAGGGCGAGCATGCGGTAGGTTTCCACGTCGAGAATGCGCAGCAGAAGCCTGCCGTTCTGGGTTGGAAGCCTGCTGTTGGCGATGACCAGGAAGCGGCTGAAGCCGTCCTCCCTGATGCGGAAATCCGTGAACACGAGGCTGGAACTGCTGCCGGCCCTAGAACCGGAAAGGGTTTCGGTTTCGAAATAGCCCGTGATTTCAGCCAGCGTCGGCGGAATCCCGTCCGGCTCCCCCTGCATGATGCCGACATGCGCTGCAACCAGCGTTTTCCCCGGGATTGTCGAGAGCCATTGTTCCGGCACATGATTCGCTGCAGGATCGGAAAAAGGCGCCTCTCCCCCGCCCTGCCTGACGAAAGTATAGCGGGTGAATTCCTGGTGCCGCTCCACCTTCAGCCTGAATTCCCCCATATCCATGTGGAGGTTTTTCGATTCCTTCTCGGGGAGCGTCAAGCCATAAATTTCGCAAAGTTCGGCAAGGTGTTCCCATTCCTTCGCCCTTTCCGCCTCATTGACGAGCAGCGCAATGCAGGATGCGCGCTCGGGCGGGCTCAGCTTTTCATACTGATGGGTATGGACTTCGTCGTTGAGTTCCCTGCGGAGGAAATAATCTTGGGGAGTCTGTTTCATTTGGGCCCATATTGGCACAGGTTTTTTCAAAATACAACGTTGCGTCCGGGTTGCCGTACTTCTATGATTATGGACATGCTTTCATGACACAATGCCCCATGAAGAAAAAAGTACTGCTCCCCTTTCTCGCCATTCTGGTTTTCGGAGGAGGGATGCTCGCCTGGCGACATGCGCAAGAGGGCAAAAATGCCTCGAACAGGCTCACCCTTTACGGCAATGTCGACATCCGTCAGGTGCAGCTCGCTTTCAAGGGTTCGGAGCGGATAAAAGGAATGCTGGTCAAGGAAGGGGAAAAGGTGAAAAAGGGCGAACTGCTCGCCTCCCTCGATACGGACAAATTCGAGGCAAACGTTGAACTGAGGCGAGCCCAGCTCGCCGCACAAGAGCAGGTGGTGGCCAGGCTCGAAGCGGGGAGCAGGAGGGAGGAAATCGGAAAGGCGAGAGCCGAACTGGATGCTGCGAGAATCGACGCTGACAATGCCGACCGAACCTACCTGAGGCTGATGAATCTGGCGAAAAAGCACTTCATTTCGGAGCAGCAGGTCGACGATGCGAAGGCGGCGTCCGATGCCGCCAGAGCCAAATCCAGGGCCGCATCCGAAGTATTGAAGCTCGCGATCCTGGGGCCGCGCAAGGAAGATATCAGGCAAGCCAAATCGGCGCTCGATGCCGATCAGGCCGCGCTTTCCGTCGCTTCCCTGGACCTCATGGATGCCCGGCTTTACGCGCCCTCCGACGGCGTCATCCAGGACAGGATACTGGAGCCAGGCGACATGGCCTCCCCGCAAAAGCCCGTGTATACCCTCGCCCTCACCAATCCCCTTTGGGTGAGGGCTTACGTTTCCGAATCCGATCTGGGCAAGCTCAAGCCCGGAATGAATGCGGAAGTGACGACTGACAGCTACCCTGGAAAAACCTACCGGGCATGGGTGGGGTATATTTCTCCGAGTGCCGAATTCACGCCGAAATCGGTGGAAACGCCCGAACTCAGGACCAGCCTTTCCTATCAGGTCAGGATCTATGTCTGCAATCCGGGGAACGAATTGCGCCTCGGCATGCCTGCCACGGTATTCGTTCCATTGCGCGATGCGGTCAAGGCGGAACCTTGCAAGAATCAGTGAACCGCGCGATCTCGGCATCCAACCTTTCGAAATCGTTCCAGGCGGGGAAGCGAAGAATCGAAGCCCTGAAAAAAATCAGCTTCGAGGTGAGGCGCGGCATCGTCACCGGGCTCATCGGCCCGGACTCGGCGGGAAAATCGACCCTGATGCGGCTCGCAGCAGGGCTTCTCGTTCCCGATGAGGGGTCGATCATCGTCGCGGGAATGGACGCCACGCGGGAATCCCTCAAGGTGCAGGGCACGATAGGCTACATGCCGCAGCGGTTCGGACTTTACGAAGATCTCACGGTGCTCGAAAACCTCGATCTCTATGCGGACCTGCAGGGCGTTCCGCCGGGCGAACGCCCTTCCCGCTACGAAGCGCTGCTCAACATGGCTTCGCTTTCCCCTTTCAAGGATCGGCTCGCGGGGAACCTTTCCGGAGGCATGAAGCAGAAGCTCGGGCTCGCCTGCGCCCTGATCAGACAGCCCTCCCTCCTGCTCCTCGACGAGCCCACGGTAGGCGTGGATCCGGTATCGAGAAGGGAGCTCTGGTCCATCGTCTATCGCCTGGTGAGGGAAAATAATACGAGCGTTCTGCTCAGCACGGCTTATCTGGACGAAGCCGAACGCTGCGACGAGGTCATTTTGCTTCACGAAGGCCGCGTGCTCCAGACGGGCTGCCCCGAATCCCTGAGAGAACCCCTGAAAGGGCGGATTTTTGCCGTGAAATCGTCCGCCATGTCGAAGCGGAATCTCCAGGCTGATCTGGCGAGAAAGCCAGGCGTGATCGACGCGCTGATCCATGGCGACCATGTACGCGTCGTGATGGAAAGAAAAAATCCACCCGACCCCGAACCGGATATGACGGTCATGCCGCTTGCGCCGAGGTTCGAGGACGGCTTCGTCGCGATGCTGAAGGACAAAAGGGAAACGGTCGCTGCGGACGAGATATTCGGAAGAAGCCTTCCTCTTCAATCCGGACCCGTGATCGAACTCGATCAGCTGGAGAGACGTTTCGGGAATTTCTATGCGGTCAAAAATGTCAGCTTTTCCGTTTCAGGCGGGGAAGTTTTCGGATTGCTGGGCGCGAACGGGGCGGGGAAATCGACCACCTTCAGGATGCTCTGCGGGCTGCTCCAGCCGTCCAACGGGAAGCTTCGCGTCGCCGGCGTCGACCTTAGGCATGCCGCATCCAAGGCCAGGGCCAAAATCGGCTATATGTCGCAAAAATTCTCGCTTTATTCCAACCTGAGCGTGCTCGAGAACCTGCGCTTCTTCGGTTCGGCCTACGGCCTTTCCGGAAAGACGGGTTCGGACAGACTGGATTGGGCCATGGAGGAATTCTCCCTATCGAGCGTTTCCGACACGGTCAGCGGGGATCTCTCGTTGGGCTACAAGCAGCGCCTCGCGCTCGCCTGCGCGCTCATGCACGAGCCAGAAATTCTTTTCCTGGACGAGCCGACTTCAGGCGTGGACCCGCTTGCCCGGCGGGAATTCTGGCACCGCATCAATACCCTTGCGTCAAATGGCGTCACCGTCATGGTGACGACCCATTTCATGGAAGAAGCCGAATATTGCGACCGGCTTGCCATCATGGCTGAAGGCAGCATTCTGACACTCGGCACCCCTTCCGAAATCAAGGCGGGCGCAATTTCAGAGCATCTTCCAGAACCCTCCATGGAAGACGCCTTCGTCGAATTGATCAGATCCAGGGAGAAATCATGAGCATGAGACTCAATGGATTGATCAGGAAGGAGTTTATCCAGATCATCAGGGATCCGAGCAGCATCGCGATCGCCTTCCTGATGCCGCTCGTGCTGCTCATGCTTTTCGGCTACGGCGTATCCCTGGATTCGGAGCATATTCCTCTCGGCATCGTGACCGAATCGAACAGCGCGGATGCCTCCGATTTCACGGCTTCATTCCACGCATCGCGCTATTTCAAAACCTCCCATTTTTCCGACACGAGAGGGGCCGTGGATGCCATGATGTCGGGAAGCATCAGCGCGGTGATCGTTTTGAGGCAGGATTTTTCTAAGCAATTGAGGCAGCCCGGAGGGTCGCCCGTGCAGTTGCTTCTCAACGGGGTCGATGAGAATACGGCAAGGATCATTTCAGGCTATGTCGATGGATCGCTGCAGAGCTGGCTCGAACACGCCTCTGCCGCACGAGGATTGCCGCTCGAACTTCCCGTCAAGGTTGAGCAGAGGATATGGTTCAACAGCGAGTTGAGGAGCCGGAATTTCCTGGTTCCCGGACTGATCGCCGTGATCATGACCCTGATCGGCGCGCTCCTGACCGCACTCGTCATGGCGAGGGAATGGGAGCGTGGGACCATGGAAGCGCTGCTTGTCACGCCGCTTTCGATGAGCGAAGTGATACTTGGCAAGCTGATCCCTTATTTCCTTCTCGGCATGGGCGGGCTCGCGCTTTCCGTGGCCATGGCGCTCTGGCTATTCCATGTTCCACTGCGCGGCTCGTTGTGGGTCTTGTTCGCCTGTTCAGCCCTTTTCCTCATCACGGCGCTCGGCATGGGGCTCCTCATTTCTTCCGTCGCGAAGAACCAGTTCATCGCGGGACAGGTCGCCATCATCGGCACCTTCCTTCCTGCATTCATCCTTTCGGGATTCATTTTCGACATCGACAGCATGCCGGGAATCGTCAGGCTCATCACCCATGTCATTGCAGCACGCTATTATGTCGCCATCCTGCAAACGGTCTTCCTGGTCGGAGACGAATGGAGCGTGATTTTGCCCAATGCGGGAGCCCTTGTGTTGCTCGCCGCGGTTTTCCTCGGACTCACCTGGAAAAACACCAGAAAGCGGCTCGAATAGCATGGGAAAAAGGATTTTCGCGCTGATGATCAAGGAATTTCTGGCCCTTCTGAAAGACAGAAAGGGAAGACTGGTGCTGATCGTCCCCCCCATGATCCAGCTCGTCGTATTCGGCTATGCTGCGACTTTCGACCTGAAGCGTGTCCCCTATGCGGTCTATTCCGAAGACAGGGGCCATGCTTCGAGGGATCTGCTCGCCGCCTTCAAAGGGTCTTCGAGCTTCGCCCTGAAGGCGCAGCTCAATGACGAGAGCCGTATCGCGGGACTCGTGGAAAGCAGGCAGGTGCTGATGGTGATCCGGATAGGCAGGAATTTCAGCTCCGATCTTTTGAGCGGAAAACCGGCTGCCATCCAGATCATCGCCGACGGGAGAAACTCGAACACGGCGATGCTCGTCGTGAATTACGCCGGAACGATCGTCAAGGCATTCAACAGCGACTGGGCTGCCAAGCATGGCAGCGCCATTCCCGTCCATATCGAAACGAGGTCATGGTTCAACCCCAATCTCGAAAGTAGATGGTTCTTTATTCCCGGAATAGTGGGCCTGCTCACCCTTCTCGTCACGGTTCTGGTCACAGCGCTGTCTGTCGCGAGAGAAAGGGAACAGGGCACTTTCGACCAGCTTCTCGTCACGCCATTGAGTCCGATCGAGATCCTGATAGGCAAGGCATTGCCGGGTTTCTTGATCGGCGTGGGGGAGGCGACAGTGGTCACGCTAGCCGCAGTGCTCTGGTTCAAGGTGCCGCTCCTGGGAAGCATTCTGGCGCTTTACATCGGCATCCTGCTATTCCTGCTCTCCGCAGTGGGCATGGGACTCATGATTTCCTCGATCGCAGTGACTCAGCAGCAGGGCCTCCTGGGCGCATTCTTCTTCATGGTGCCCGCCATCATCCTTTCCGGTTTCGCCACCCCGATCAGGAACATGCCTTCGATCGTCCAGGACATCACCCTGGTGAATCCGTTGCGCTATTTCCTGGTCGTACTGAGAGGGGTTTTCCTTCAGGGAACGCCTTTCCGCCTGCTTCTTCCCGAACTCTGGCCGCTTGCACTCATCGGCGTCATTTCGCTCGCCACCGCCAGATGGCTTTTCAGGAACAGGATGTATTAGGGCCTGTTGATCCTAGCCCACCAGCGTGAGCGAACGCCAGGAAACCAGGCAGCCTAAAATGAAGAGGACCATGGCCCAGAGCAGCTTGTTCCTGTGCACGAAGAAATGGTAGTAGAGGATGAGAAAAGTGATCGTCATGAAGGCCGGCGCGAGCCTGGCGACGTGGATCATGAAAGGTTCCTGCATGCTGCCTCCCTGATTTTGAATCAAGTTTACGCCTGAGCCTCCCAAATAAAAAGGGGGCCAATGGCCCCCTTGAAGGACGAGTCTAAATTTATTCGACGCGTTCGCCGTGCAGACTGATGTCGAGACCTTCGCGCTCCTGTTCTTCGGTGACGCGCAGTCCCACGACCATGTCGACGACCTTGAGGATGATGAAGGTCATGATCCCGCCGTAAACGAGGGTCGTGCCCACCCCGAGCGCCTGGATCATCAACTGGCCGCCGTTGCCTTCCAGGACGCCGGCCGTTCCGCCGATGTCCTTGACGGCGAATACGCCGGTGAGCAGCGCGCCCACGATACCGCCTATGCCGTGAACGCCGAAGCAGTCGAGCGAATCATCGTAACCCAGCATGGCCTTGAGCGAAGTGGCCGACCAGAAGCAGATCGCGCCTGCAGCCACGCCGATGACCAGGGACCCCACGGGGCCGACGAAGCCTGAAGCCGGCGTGATCGCAACGAGACCTGCGACTGCACCGGAGGCGATGCCCAGCACGGAAGGCTTGCCCTTGGCCATCCATTCGGCGAACATCCAGCCGAGCGCTGCGGCAGCAGTGGCGATCTGGGTGACTGCCATGGCCATGCCGGCACGCCCGTCAGCAGCGACTGCGGAACCCGCATTGAAGCCGAACCAGCCCACCCACAACAGCGATGCGCCGATCACGGTGAGCACCAGGTTGTGGGGCGCCATCGGCTCCTTGCCGTAGCCCAGGCGCTTGCCGAGGACGAGCGCCGTAACGAGCCCGGCTATACCCGCATTGATATGCACGACCGTGCCGCCGGCGAAATCGAGCACGCCCTTGGACGCGAGCCATCCGCTCGGCTCCCAAACCCAGTGGGCGATAGGGGAATAGACGACGAGCGACCAGATGGCGATGAAGAGCAGCATCGCGGAGAACTTCATCCTGTCGGCGAATGCGCCGGTGATGAGGGCCGGGGTGATGATCGCGAAAGTCATCTGGAACATCATGTAGACCGACTCGGGAATGGTCACCCCGAGATGGGATACCATGACCTTCGAGCCCACAACGAATGTCATGCCGTTCAGGAGTAGTCTGTCCAGGCTGCCGATGTAGGGATTGCTTCCGGGCGTGA
This sequence comes from Pseudomonadota bacterium, assembly GCA_021845885.1. Classification (GTDB taxonomy): domain Bacteria; phylum Pseudomonadota; class Gammaproteobacteria; order Burkholderiales; family JABEVD01; genus JABEVD01. The sequence goes on along the minus strand of JAJZVB010000012.1, from coordinate 838 downwards.
AGGCCAGGCTGTAGCCTGCGATCATCCACAATATCGTGACCAGGCAGGTGATGGCGAAGCTCTGCATCAAGGTCGCCAGCACGTTCTTCTTGCGCACCATGCCGCCATAGAAGAGCGCGAGACCGGGAATGGTCATCATCAGCACCAGCGCGGTCGATGCGAGCATCCAGGAAGTATCGCCTGAATTGATCTTGGAGACGTCGACCAGGAAAGGCGCCGTCGGTGCTGCAGGCGCTGCAGCAGGAGCCGGTGCCGCCGCGGCCGGAGTTGAAGCGGCCGGCGCGGAAGCGTCGTCGGCGAAAACCGGTGCGCTGAAACACAATGCCCCGAAAAGCGAGAGCAGTAACCAAAGCTTTCTCATCATGTTCTCCTTAAAGTGCGTCCGGGCCGGTCTCGCCGGTACGGATGCGAATGACTTGGGAGAGATCGGTGACGAAAATCTTCCCATCCCCGATTTTTCCCGTTCTGGCGGCCTTTTCGATGGCTTCGATGACCTGGTCGAGCAGTTCGGCCTTGATCGCAGCTTCGATCTTGACCTTGGGCAGGAAATCGACGACATATTCCGCACCCCGATAAAGTTCGGTATGCCCTTTCTGACGCCCGAAACCCTTGACTTCCGTGACGGTGATACCCTGAACGCCTATGGCGGAGAGGGCTTCCCGTACTTCGTCAAGCTTGAAAGGCTTGATGATTGCAGTGACGATTTTCATATCAACTCCTTGAAATTGTTAGAACTGATAAATTGCTTCCATGGCATAGGTCATCTGGCTATCTTTCCCGAGCCCGTTGGTTTGCAGGAAAGCCGTCGGGTCGGAGGACTTGTCCTGTCTGATTTCAC
>JAJZVB010000122.1 GCA_021845885.1 Pseudomonadota bacterium | reverse complement strand
CCGCGCCAAGACTCAATCCTTCCGAGGCCAGTTCGTATTTCCCGTTCCTGAAGAATTCCGAACTCGCGCAATCGATCCCTATCGCGACATCCGAACCGGGAAGATATCCTGCTGCTTCTATCGCCTTGACGATCAGCTGCAAAGCCTCCTCGTTGCTCTTGAGGCTAGGCGCGAAACCGCCTTCGTCCCCGACAGTGGTCGGCATACCCCTGGCGTCAATCAGCTTCTTGAGCGTATGGAAAACTTCGGCGCCACAGCGCAGCGCTTCCCTGAAGCTTTGTGCGCCCACGGGAATGATCATGAATTCCTGCATGTCTATGCTGTTGTTGGCATGCGCGCCGCCGTTGATGACGTTCATCATGGGAACCGGCATCGCCATCGATCCCGCTCCGCCAAGATAGCGGTAGAGGGGAAGCCCGGATTCTTCCGCAGCAGCCTTGGCGACCGCTATGGAAACGGCAAGAATCGCATTCGCCCCCAGCCTCGATTTGTTCTCCGTGCCGTCGAGGTCGATCAGCGTCTTGTCGATGAAAGCCTGCTCCGAAGCATCCAGGCCGATGATCGCTTCGGAAATTTCAGTATTGACGTTTTCGACTGCCTTGAGCACGCCGCGTCCCATGAAGCGCGAGCTGTCACCGTCCCTGAGTTCGACGGCTTCCTTCGTTCCTGTAGATGCGCCGGACGGCACGGAAGCGCGTCCCAGCACGCCCGATTCGAGCAGTACGTCCGCTTCAACCGTCGGATTGCCCCGGGAATCCAGGATCTCGCGGGCGATGATATCGATAATGGCACTCATGCTGCACAACCTTTCTCTTATTGATTCTCTTGCTCGATAAAGCCCGATCCTTTGACCAGGGCGTCCAATTCCTTCAATGTCTCAAGCAGCGCTTTCATGCTTTTCAACGGCCAGGCATTGGGGCCGTCTGAAAGCGCAGACTCGGGATCAGGATGGGTTTCCATGAAAATACCGGAAATCCCCGCAGCCACGGCGGCTCTTGCAAGCACAGGCACGAATTCGCGCTGCCCGCCGCTCCTGTCTCCTCGCCCTCCGGGGAGCTGGACGGAATGGGTGGCATCATAGACCACCGGACAGCCCGTCTGCCGCATCACGGAGAGGGCTCGCATGTCGGATACAAGATTGTTGTACCCGAAAGAAACCCCCCTCTCGCAAACCAGGATGTTGTCGGAACCGCTTGCGGCTTTCGCCTTTTCCACCACCTGCTTCATGTCCCAGGGCGCGAGAAACTGTCCCTTCTTGATGTTGACGGGTTTGCCCGAAGCTGCAGCGGCCTCGATGAAATCGGTCTGGCGGCACAGGAAGGCCGGGGTCTGCAGCACATCCACGACGGAAGCCGCCTCATTGATTTCCTCGGTGGCATGAACGTCGGTCAGCACGGGAACACCTATGCTTCTCCTGACCTCCTCCAGTATCCTTAGACCTTCCTCCATGCCCAGTCCCCTGAATGACTTGCCCGAACTCCTGTTGGCCTTGTCATAGGAAGACTTGTAAATGAAGGGCATGGAAAGTGAATCGCAAAGCTCCTTCAATATTCCCGCCGTATCCATGGCGAGCTGCCTCGATTCGATCACGCAGGGTCCGGCGATCAAAAAAAGGGGGTGCTCGAGTCCTGCTTCGAAACCGCAAAGCTTCATGGGTTCCCCCTGAAATCGAGAGCAGCCCTGACGAAAGATTCGAAAAGAGGATGCCCGGTGCGCGGCGAAGAAGTGAATTCAGGATGGAACTGACAGGCCACGAACCAGGGGTGGTTGGGCAGTTCAATCATTTCGCACAGGTCGCGGCTCGCAGACACGCCGCTCACCCTGAGTCCGGCCTTTTCCAATTGAGGGAGGTACTGATTGTTGACTTCGTAGCGGTGTCTGTGGCGCTCGACGATGCGTTCCGTGCCATAAATTTTCCTGGCAAGCGTGCCTTCCCCGAGCAGGCATTCCTGACCGCCAAGGCGCATCGTCCCGCCCAGATCGGAATGGATGCTCCTCGTTTCTATCTTGCCGTCGGCATTCATCCATTCGCTGATCAGGGCGATCACGGGGAAGGCCGTTTCGGTATCGAATTCGGTGCTGTTCGCGCCAACCAGACCGGCCTTGTGCCGCGCGAATTCGATCACGGCGAGCTGCATGCCGAGGCAGATGCCGAGATAGGGAACGGCATTTTCCCTGGCATAACGTATCGCTGCGATCTTGCCTTCTATCCCGCGTTTTCCGAAGCCGCCCGGAACCAGTATCGCATCCATGTCTTCCAGGCAACCCGTTCCCTGGGATTCGATATGCTCGGAATCGATGTAATGGATACGGATTTTGCTCAACGTATGGATGCCTGCATGGATCAGCGCTTCCGAAAGCGATTTGTAGGATTCCGTCAGATCGACATACTTGCCGACTATGGCGATATCCGCCTCGTTTTCCGGATGTTCCAGGGAATGGACGATTTTGTTCCAGGCTGAAAGATCGGCAGGCGGCGCCTCGATATCGAGGATATTGCAGACGATGTCGTCCAGATTCTGCTCGTGGAGCAGCGCGGGAATCTTGTAGATGCTGTCCGAGTCGACCGCTGAAATGACGGCTTCCTCGCCGACATTGGTGAAAAGCGCGATCTTTCTTCTCTCGTCTTCGGGAAGCGGCCTGTCGGCCCGGCAGAGCAGCACGTTGGGCTGTATCCCGATGGAGCGCAATTCCTTCACGGAATGCTGCGTCGGCTTGGTCTTGATTTCCCCCGCGGAAGGAATGTAGGGGACCAGGGTGAGGTGGATGAAGCAGGTATTGTAGCGGCCGCAACCCAGGCCCATCTGCCTGATCGTCTCGAGAAAGGGAAGCGATTCGATGTCCCCCACTGTCCCGCCGATTTCGACAATGGCAACGGCCGCATCCGCCGCGCCTATTTCGATGAAGCGTCTGATTTCGTCGGTGATGTGGGGAATGACCTGAACGGTTCCGCCGAGGTAATCCCCCCGCCTCTCCTTCTTGATGACGCTCTCATAGATCTGTCCGGTCGTGAAATTGTTGCGCTTGCTCATTTTGACGTTGATGAAGCGCTCGTAATGGCCGAGATCGAGATCGGTTTCCGCCCCGTCTTCCGTGACGAAAACCTCGCCATGCTGGAAGGGGCTCATGGTGCCGGGATCGACATTGATGTACGGGTCGAGCTTGAGCATCGTGACGTTGATGCCCCTCGATTCCAAAAGCGCGGCCAGAGAAGCCGCTGCAATACCCTTTCCGAGGGAAGAAACGACGCCGCCTGTCACGAAGATGTATTTAGTCATGAATCTTCTGGATGAATTCAATCCTTATATGATAGCCGAAAAGGGGGTGCGCTCACAATCGAGCTACCCGCCACGGGCCTCCTGGACTTCCTTGCAGAGCATTTCAGCCCCCTGAAGAATGCGCGGGCTTTGCCTGCTGATGAGATCGGCAGGAATGAAAAAAGATGATCCTTTTTTGCCGCAATGATGTCCCATCTTTTCCATTCGTCGAGTCAGGCAGGGCGCCCGTACCCTTCTCCGCTTGCGATGATGACTTCCGGATCGGCTTCGAGAACGGATTCCAGGCTCACTGACGGAACAAGGACGAGAAGATTCCAGAAAATGTTTTCCGCGCCGCAAAGTCTTGTGACGTCCGAAAGGGATTGTCCGAATAAAAAAGCGGAACCCTTTCGGGCTCCGCTTTTCATGCACGCTTCGTGCAATCAGCTTCTGATGAGCTGGTATTTCTTCATCGTCATCCTGACGATGGTGAAGGCCAGTCCGAACACGATCGCGGTCACGCCGATGTCGAAGAATGAGGTCATCGGCATGTGAGCAGAAGAATAGGTTCCGGAGATCCAGGTATAGCGCTCGATCCAGGTACCGATCATGATGCTCGCTGCGACGGTCAGGATGGAACCCGGGTTGTGCCTGTTGAAAGGGAAAACCAGCATCACGAACGGGAACACGAACTTCATGGCGAAGAAGGTCCAGAAAAGCCCGCCGTAATAGCCGTACTGCATATGGAAAAGGCGTTCCGTTTCATCGGGCAGGTTGCCGTACCAGATGATCAGATATTGAGCGAAGAAGGTGTAAGTCCACAATATCGTGAAGGCCAGCATGATCTGCGCGAAATAATTGTAGACATATTCGCCGATCGGCTTGGCAAGCGCGCCCGACTTGTTGAGGAAATAGATCACGGTGACGGCGAAGGAAAGGAACATGCCGAAATTGCTGACGAAGAAATACATCGCATAAATCGAGCTTTGCCAGTTCGGCAGCAGCGTCATCTCGAAATCCCAGGCCACCATGGTGCCGAAAAGCACATAGACGAAGGGAATCAGAAGCGCCACGTTGCGGAACGCATCCTTGCTTTCAGGGTCATGCTCGGCCACGGCCTGTAGCCTGATGAAGGTTCCGCCCAGCGCGCCTACCACGAGAAACCCGAGAATTTCCCTGATGGAAAGAAAGGTCAGATTGTTCCAGAAAGGCATGTGTTCGCTCGATGTCACCCAGGGGAAAGTCGTCTTCCCGCCCCAGAGCAGGATGAGCAGAAGGACGAAGGCCAGGGGATATAGCGAAAAGAACGAGACCGAAATGAATCTCACATCGAAGCGCCATTTGGCGTTGACGAGATGCAAAAGGGCGGCAAGCGTCAGGCCGCCCATGGCCAGATAAAGAATTATCAGAAAGTCTACGGTCAATACGGACCAGCTGGCAAAAGAAACCATAATCGAATCACCCCCTTATTTAGCGCCGGCTGAACTCGCCTGCTTGGCAAGCCAGTCCTTGGAATATTGCAGCAGACCGTGACGAACGAAATTGACGATGTCCCAGCGCTCGTTCGGATACAGGTCATTGGCATAAGAGGGCATTACCGCGCCTCCGAAAGTGATGTAGCCGAAAATATGCCCTTCCGTCACTTCATGCTGGATTCTGTCGGACGTGAGGTCGAAAGGCTGCAATGTCAGCTTCATGCCGACTGGCCCGTCGCCCTTGCCTGAATAATTGTGGCAGGGCGTGCAAATGATCTCGAACAGCTTCATGCCGTTGTGGATCGATTCGGGCGTGGCCGGAACCGGGTTCTTGGCGGCATCGGCCTCGTCGCGGTCCGCTACCCGCATCGAGGTATTCGTGCTCGGGATCGGCACGGAATGATCGGGAAAAGCCCTCACCCCCATGGGACCATGTTGCGGCTTGATACTGATCTGATCCATCATGTCCGTCGACCATGGCCAGGCCATGGCGAGAGACGGGATCAACATGGCCATAACGGCGACCCAACGCATTTTCCTCATTTACTTCCCTCCCCGATGATTTCCAGCGCCTTGTGTTTCGTGAAGACGTCCTTGATGGCCGGGATGGCCGTGTCTTCGGCCTTGATCAAAATGCCGATCTGGTCTTCAGAAACGCGCGCATTGTAGAGCTTGTGGCGCTTCATGGGCAGCTTCGCGCCGATGAAGAAACCGAGAACCGTAATGTACACGCCGAACAGGATGAAGAGCTCGTAGGTCAGCACCATGTCAGGCGGAATCGGAATCACGGGCTTTCCGCCCTTGGGCTGGAGCAGAAAGGTCGCCTGTGAGGAGGAAATGAACGTGAATCCCCCGATTGCCCCGAAAAGCGCCCCGAAAAGCGTGAAAAACTGAACGTAAACCGGACGCTTGCCCAGCAGTTCCTCGATCTCGGGATGCTCGATAGGCGACTTGAGGGTCACATCCTTCAGGTTGAACCCGGGCAGGTTCGATGCCTTGAGTTCGTTGATGGCCGCAGAGGCCTCGTCGAAATCCGTGAATAATGCGAGCATGTGGGATTTGCTCATATCGTTGCTCCTTCAACTGCGAGTTCTGGATTGATCCGGCTGGCTTCCTTGTTGTGCAGGGATCGGTGGTAAACCATTTCCTTGACCTCGTACATCGAAACCGACGGGAATATCTTGCAGAACAGCATGAACAGCATGTTGAACCAGCCGAAGCTGCCCGCCACGATGCCCCACTGGATCAGGCTCGGCC
>JAJZVB010000121.1 GCA_021845885.1 Pseudomonadota bacterium | reverse complement strand
GGCTGAAACTAATCCCGGCATCAGCACGAGCGTTTGTTTGGCGAAGGATTCCCCGTAGTCATGGGCCGTGTCGTTGCGGTTGTCGCGATAGAGGAACCAGCGCTCGACCGAGTCCACGGAGAGCAGTCCGTGCTTGGCTGCATGGCGCAATACGTCCTTGTAGGTGAGTTCATCCACGACTTTCGGGACTCCGCCGTAAGCCTTGATCGCTTTGCGCAAGAGCTTGCCGCTCGTCTCAAGCGTGAGCTCGAAGCCTTTCACGACTGCATTTCTGAATACTTCGTATTCGATGCTGTCAGGTTTGGCGCGCTGCAACAGGGCGAGGGAAGATTCCAGCGTCTGGATGCAGCGCAGCAGATGATCCGTATTGAGTGGCATCATTTCCTTGTCATGTTTTCGGGCTCGGCACGATGCGTGAATTATACGCCCGAACGGGCTGGCCTTTCACCGTCAGCGGCGGCTTGAACTATTGCGGCGTCCAGCCGTTCCTGACGGTGCGGGCTTCGGAGAAGATTTCCTCGAGCTTTTTTGCGTCCTTTTCGGAAAGGGCCTGCCTGATGACATCGAGCTCGGTCATGTAGCGCTCGAGTTCGACCAGGAGCGCTTCGCGATTGGAGAGGCAGATGTCGCGCCACATCTCCGGGGAGCTTCCTGCAATACGGGTGAAGTCCCTGAATCCGCTCGCAGCGAAAGACAATAGAAGGTCGCGGTTTTCTCTTTCGGCGATGTCGTGAACCAGGGCGAAGGAAAGCAGATGAGGAAGATGGCTCACGGCGGCGAAAACCTCATCGTGCTCATCGGGACTCATTTCGGAAACAGCCGCCCCGCAGGCTTCCCAGATTTTCCTCACCCTTGCAACGGATCCGGACGAATTTTCAGGAAGGGGGGTCAATACGACCTTCCTTCCCTTGAAAAGACTGGCTTGTGCCGCGGTAGGGCCGCTCTTTTCTCCCCCCGCTATGGGGTGGGCGGGAACGAACTGTCCCAGCTTTTCCCCCAGCATCTCCCTTGCGATCTGGACCACGTCGCCCTTCGTGCTTCCCGCATCGGTGACCAGGGTATGGCTGCCCAGAAGCGGAGAAATCCGCTTCATGATTTCGGGCATCTGCCCGACCGGAGTGGCGAGAAGGATCAGATCGGCATTTCCGATATCCTCATCCTTTCCCATCCTGTCCATGATGCCCAGGTTTTTCGCCTCAATCAGCGTTTTTTCGCTTCTGCCGAAGCCCACCACCTCGCCGACCCTTCCCGCCTTTTTCAATGCGAGCGAAAAGGAGCCGCCTATGAGCCCGACGCCGTATACCGCGAGCTTCATTTCAGCTTTCATGAAGGAGCTTGCCTTCCGGGTCGTAAACCCTGACGGTCACGGGAATGGCGGCGCGCACGCTCGCCGTGACGACGCAGAAATCCTCGAACTGGGAAAGGCAACGGTCGAGATGCTCGTATGACGCAGCCAGCCTGATCATGACCTCGATGCCGCCTATCCTGAGGCGTCCCTTTTCGTTCCTGATCAGACTCGTTTTCGCAGTGGTTTTCATCCCGCCCGCTTCCTGCCTGAATTTCTTCAGGCAGAAAAGCAGGCTCGCCGAGAGGCAGTTGGCGACAGCCGCAGTCAGGAGGCGGGAAGCGTTCGGGCCTTTTCCCTGGCCCAGGGGAGGGGGCTCGTCGACGAGGAGTTCGGAATTTCCGAAATCGACATGGAAGAGGTATGCCTCGATTTCTTCCAGTTCGATGGAAAAATCCCCTTCCATCGGGAACCTCAGAGATCCCGCCCGATGGCCTGCGCGATCTGCTTCAATACGCCCATCAGATCCTTCAGCTCGGACGGATTCAGGGCCTGGTCCGCATCGCACCAGGCATCGACCGGATTGGGATGCATCTCGACAAGGAGCCCGTCCGCCCCTGCAGCGATCGCCGCCCTGGAAAGCGCGGGAACCATCCAGGCTTTCCCTCCCGCATGGGAAGGGTCGATGATCACGGGGAGATGCGTTTCGCGCTTCAATACGGGAATCGCGGTGACGTCGAGCACGTTCCTGTAGGCGGTCTCGAAAGTGCGTATGCCGCGCTCGCAGAAGATGATGTTGTGGTTGCCCCCTGCAGCGACATATTCGGCCGACATCAGCCATTCCGAGATGGTGGCGGACATGCCACGCTTCAGGATCACCGGGGTGTTTATTTTTCCGACTTCCTTCAGCAGGTCGAAATTCTGCATGTTCCTGGTGCCGATCTGGATCACGTCCACGCCGCGCTCGAGGAAGGTGTCGAGCATCCTGACATCCATCAGCTCGGTCACGATGGGCAGATTGTGCTTTCCGGCGGCGCGCTCGAACATGTCCAGCCCTTCCACGCCCTTGCCCTGGAAGGCATAGGGGCTGGTCCTGGGCTTGAAGGCTCCGCCGCGCATCAGCCTGCATCCCGCATCGACCACGTATTGAGCGGAGGCGTCCATCTGCTCCTGGGTTTCGACCGAGCAGGGTCCTGCGATGATCTGGACCTGCCTTCCGCCGAGCGGTATCCCCCTGATGTCGATCACGGTATCAAGAGGATGCGATTCGCGGGAAACGATCTTGTACTGCTTCACGATATGCATCGAATATTCGACGCCGGGCAGGGAATCGAACATCTCCGGGTCGAGCTTGCGCTCGTCGCCGATCGCGCCGATCACGGTGCGCTCCGTTCCGCGGGAAATGTTGGCGTCGAGTCCGAAATCCCTGATACGGGAAACGACGGTTTCGATTTGGCTTTCCGTGACGTCACGGTTCATGATGATGATCATGCTGTTTCTCCGATGGCCCGCTCGAGGGCTTTCAAAAATTTTTCGTTTTCAGATTCGAGTCCTATGCTGACCCTGAGATGCTCGGGCATTGCGTAGCCCGCGATCGGCCTCACGATCACGCCCAGCCTCAAGAGCTTCTGGTAGATGCCCTGGGCGGGCCCGACGTGGAAGCTCAGAAAGTTCCCGTAAGAGGGGATGTATTCCAGGTCCAGCCCTTCAAGTCCTTCGACGATCTGCTCCATCCCCGAAAGGTTGAGCTCATGGCTTCTTTCCAGGAAAGCGATGTCGGAAAGGGCGGCGATGGCTGCGGACTGGGCGATGCTGTTGACGTTGAAGGGCTGCCTCACCCTGTTCATCATGTCGGCGACAGCAGGATGGGCAACCGCGAATCCCGTCCTGAGCCCAGCCAGGCCATAGGCCTTGGAGAAGGTTCTCGTGATGATCAGGTTGGGAAATTCGGAAAGCCAGGCAATGCTGCCCATGTCGTATCCGGAAGGCAGGTATTCGTTGTAGGCTTCGTCCAGGACGACGAGGATGGAGGAAGGCAGCGAATTCAGGAAGGCATGGAGCGCTTCCTTTCCAATGAAGGTTCCGGTCGGGTTGTTGGGGTTCGCAATGAAAACCATCCTGGTTTCGTCCTCCAGCATCGAGAACATGCCTTCCAGGTCGTGCCCCCAGTTTTTTGCAGGCGCTTCTATTCCCTTCGCGCCGGCCGCCTGGACCGCGAGCGAATAGACGGCGAAGGCATGCTGGGAGAACACGGCGGAAAGGCCGGGCTCCAAAAAAGCGCGGGCCGCGATCTCGAGCAGGTCGTTGGATCCGTTGCCCAGCACGATGGAATCCATGGAAACCCCGTAGCGGTCGGAAAGCGCCGCCTTCAGCTCGAAGCCGTTCCCGTCGGGATACCGGGCGATGTCGATCAGCGCATCCTGCGCCGCCTTCAATGCCTTCGGGCTCGGGCCCAGCGGATTCTCGTTGGAGGCGAGCTTCACGATGTTTTGTATGCCGAGCTCCCGCTCGAGCTCTGAAATGGGTTTTCCCGGCGCGTAGGGAAAAATCGCCCGGATATGCGCAGGGGTGATTTCGCAGATGTCGATGCTCATGGTTTCGCGCATGGATAGGAGCCGAATATCTTGAGGAAGGCGGCTTCTTCCTCGAGTTCCCTGAGTGCCGCGGCGACATGGGGATCCTTCTGGTGTCCTTCCAGGTCGACGAAGAAGTTGTATTCCCAGAGCCCGGTTCCGGCAGGGCGGGATTCGAATTTCGTCAAGCTGATGCCATGTGCGGCGAAAGGGGAGAGCAGCTCGTGCACCGCGCCCGGCTTGTTCTTCGCCGAAAAAACCAGGGAAGTCTTGTCCCGGCCGGAAGGGGCGGCCTCTTCCTTTCCCAGCACCAGGAAGCGCGTGGTGTTGTTGGGCTCGTCCTCGATGTTTTTCGCAAGTATCGGCAGTCCGTAATGCTCGGCTGCGATCTCTCCCGCTATCGCGCCCACTTTTTCGTCAAGGGACGCGAGCCTCGCCGCTTCCGCATTGCTCGAGACTTCCATCCTGGGAATCCCCGGAAGGTTCAGGTTGAGCCATTCGCGGCACTGGGAAAGGGACTGGGCATGGGAATAGATTTTTTCGATTTTTTCGATTCTTCTGCCGAGCAGGTTCTGGTGCACCCTGAGACTGATTTCGCTGCAGATCCTCAAAGGCGATTTCAGGAGCAAATCGAGCGTCCTGGGAATCGATCCGCCTGTCGTGTTTTCGACTGGAACCACGGCATAATCGGCATTGCCCGATTCGACGATCCTGAAGATGTCGTCTATTGAAGGGCTGGCCAGCATGTTCGCGGCATGGCCGAAATGCTTGATCGCGGCCTGCTGGCTAAATGTCCCTTCCGGGCCGAGATAGGCGATTTTCAATCCTTCCTCGAGCGCCCTGCAGGCCGAGATGATTTCGACGAAAAGACGGGTAACGGTTTCTTCGGAAAGGGGGCCCGGATTCTTTTCGGCAAGCCGCCTCAATACCTGGGCTTCGCGCTCCGGCCTGTAGATCGCGCCGTTCTTGATATGCCCGATTTCCCTTGCATGCCCGGCGCGCTGGTTGATCAGGGAAAGGATCTCGAGGTCGATCGCGTCGATCGATTCCCTGAGCTTCTTGAGGGCCTCTTCGCTCATTTCGCTGCCAGGTCCCTGACTCTGACGACGCCCGGAATGGACGCGATTTTCTCGATGACGGAAGCCTGCGCTGGAGAATCGATGTCGGCCAGGGTATAGGCGATTTCCCCCCTGGACTTGTTGGCCATGTTGTGGATGTTGATGCCGCCTTCCGCGAAGGCGGTCGATATCTGCCCGAGCATGTTGGGCACGTTGGCGTTCACGATGGCGACGCGGTATGCGGATTCCCTGGGCATGTCGATGCTGGGGAAATTCACCGTGTTGCGGATGTTGCCGTTTTCCAGATAGTCCATCACCTGGTCGGCGACCATGATCGCGCAATTGTCTTCGGCCTCCCTGGTCGATGCGCCGAGATGGGGAAAAGCGATGATTCCCTGTTTCCCGATCAGCTTTTCGCTCGGGAAGTCGCAGATGTAGGATTTGATCTTTTTGGCATCGATCGCCTCGATCACCGCTTCCTCGTCGACGATGCCTTCCCGGGCGAAATTGAGGAGTATGGCGCCGTTCTTCATGGAAGCGATGCGCTTGGCATCGATCAGGTTTTTCGTCGAATCCAGGAGCGGGATGTGCAGGGTGACGAAATCGCTCCCCTTCAAAAGGTCTTCGATGCTATACGCCCTGACCACCTGGGAGGGCAGGCTCCAGGCTGCATCGACCGTGATCTCCGGATCGTATCCCTTGACCCTCATGCCGAGGCGGATGGCGGATTCGGCCACCAGCCTGCCTATTGCGCCGAGGCCGATGATGCCCAGGGTATGGCCGGGAAGCTCGTTCCCGGCGAAGGCCTTCTTGCCTTCCTCGACCTGTTTTCCGATTTCCCCGCCCTTCAGGCTCTCGGCGAATCTGATCGCCGGAATCAGGTTCCTGGCCCCCATCAGCATGGCCGCCAATACCAGTTCCTTCACCGCATTGGCATTCGCCCCGGGGGTATTGAAGACCGGTATTCCCTTTTCAGTCATTCTCGATACGGGAATGTTGTTCGTCCCGGCTCCTGCGCGCCCTATGGCCAATACCGACTCGGGAATGGCCATGTCGTGCATCTTGAAGGAGCGGAGCAGAATC
>JAJZVB010000120.1 GCA_021845885.1 Pseudomonadota bacterium | reverse complement strand
GATCATTCTCGCCGAATTGCCGATGCAGTGGGTGGCTGTGGTGCAAGCCGTCACCATCGCGAGATTGGGCCCCTTCAATCCGTACTGGATCGAAAAATTCCCGGAAATCATGTTGATGATGGTTCCGGGTATGAAGAAAGGGGAGATTTTCCTGGCGCCGCCCGCAAGATAAACGTTGTGCGTTTCCTCTATCGACGGCAGCCCGCCTATTCCCGAGCCGATATTGACGCCGATCATTTCCGCGTTTTTCTCGGTGACTTCCAGGCCTGAATCCTGGAAGGCCTCCATCGCCGCAGCCATCCCGTAATGGATGAACGTATCCATGCGCCGCGCCTCCTTGGCGGGGAGGTAGCGCGTCACGTCGAAACCCTTGACTTCTCCTGCGATCTGCGAGGAAAAGGAGGAGGCATCGAAGCGGGTAATGCGGGTGATGCCCGATTGCCCGGCCGTCAAATTGCCCCAGGCTTCCCCGACGCCTATCCCGACCGGCGAAACAAGCCCCAAGCCGGTGATCACTACTCTGCGTTTCTTCAACTTCTCTCCAGGCGGATCAGTTCTGGTGCGTGATGATATAGTCGATGGCCTGCTGAACAGTGGTGATCTTCTCGGCTTCCTCGTCCGGAATTTCACACTCGAATTCTTCCTCCAGCGCCATGACGAGCTCGACGGTGTCGAGCGAATCGGCGCCAAGGTCATCAACAAATGACGAGGCATTCTTGACCTCGGCTTCGCTCACGCCGAGCTGCTCGGCGACTATTTTTTTGACGCGCTGTTCGATGTTTTCCATTGTTGCCTCTAACCTTTTATGTTGATTTACAGAAAAAACGCGCTATTTTACCAAATTTGGCCCCAATGCAACATGCATGGACGATTTTATTCCATGTAAAGTCCGCCGTTGACGTGCAGCGTGCTTCCGGTGATGTAGCCCGCCAAGGGGGAAGCGAGGAAGGTCACGGCTGCGGCGACATCCTCCGGCTGCCCGAGGCGGTTCAAAGGCACATGCTGGATCAGCGAATCCCTTTGGGCGTCGGAAAGGGCGCGCGTCATGTCGGTATCGATGAAGCCGGGGGCGACCGAATTCACGGTGATGCTGCGGCTTCCCAATTCCCGCGCAAGCGACTTGCTGAAGCCGAAAATGCCCGCCTTCGCCGCTGCATAATTCGCCTGACCGGCATTGCCCATGGAACCCACCACGGAGGAGATATTGATGATCCTGCCGTACCTTGCCTTCACCATGGCTCTGAGCACGGCGCGGCTCATCCTGAAAACGGACTTGAGGTTGGTGGCCATGATGTCGTCCCATTCGGCATCCGTCATGCGCATGACAAGGTTGTCCCGGGTGATGCCGGCATTGTTGACGAGGATGGCTATTTCCCCGAATTCCTGCCTGACCTCATTGAGCAAGGCATCGATCCTTGCCGCATCGTTGACGTCGAGAACATGGCCCTTTCCGCGTATTTCGGCTTCGCTCAAATAATCCGTGATGGCCTGCGCGCCGGATTCGGTCGTCGCAGTCCCGATCACGATGGCGCCGTTTCTTCCGAGATCCAGGGCGACGGCCCTGCCTATACCCCGGCTTGCGCCGGTCACCAGCGCAATCTGGTCTTTCAGCATGTTACCCTCCTGTCAATTTCGCGGACGCATCCTCGAGCGCAGCGCGATCCGTCAATGCCCATACGAGCTGCTGCGGCTCGATCCGCTTGTTGAGCCCGGCAAGAACCTTTCCGGGTCCGCATTCGGCCACCTGACCTATTCCTTCCCGGCAAATGGAGCGGATGGTTTCAACCCATCTCACCGGATGATGCAATTGATCGACGAGCGCTTTTCTGATTTCCTCGGGGTCCTCGTGAGGCAATACATCGACATTGTGAAGCACGGGAATTTCAGGTTTCCCGATGATGACATCCTTCAGATAATCCCTGAGCGCCATTGCGGCAGGCTTCATCAGCGAGCAGTGGGAAGGCACGCTCATGGGCAGCATGATGGCCCGCTTCGCCCCGGCTTCCTTGGCGGCTTCGATGCCGCGCAGCACCGCGTCGCGCCCCCCGGCGATCACGACCTGTCCGGGGGAGTTGAAATTCACCGCTTCGAGCACCTCGTTTCGGGACGCTTCAAGGCATACGCGCTTGACTGTCTCGTCGTCCAGCCCGAGTATCGCCGCGATTCCGCCCGTTCCTTCGGGCACGGCTTCCTGCATGCATTGCGCGCGGTGCCGCACGAGCGGCAGGGCTTCCTCGAAAGCGATTGCATTGGACGCCACGAGCGCGGCATATTCGCCGAGGCTGTGCCCGGCAAGGAGCGAAGGCCTGGAATCCGAGCATTGAATCCAGGCACGCCAGATCGCAATTCCCGCCGTCAGCATCAGGGGCTGGGTATTGATGGTCAGGTTGAGGTCCCCGGCGGATCCTTCGGTGACCAATCTCCACAAATCCTGATGAAGGGTGTCTGAAGCCTCCCGGAAAGTTTCACGCACGACGGGCAGGTCTTCGAAACCATTCATCATGCCCTGCGACTGGGAGCCCTGGCCGGGGAAAACAAAAGCATATCTCATACCGTCATTCACCATTTGAGCAATACCGCACCCCATGTGATGCCGCCCCCCACGCCTTCCAGGAGCAACGTCTCCCCTTCCCTGAACCTTCCTTCCCTGGCCGCCTGGTCC
Source organism: Pseudomonadota bacterium (assembly GCA_021845885.1). Taxonomy (GTDB): domain Bacteria; phylum Pseudomonadota; class Gammaproteobacteria; order Burkholderiales; family JABEVD01; genus JABEVD01. The sequence continues at coordinate 3,352 of JAJZVB010000120.1, read as the reverse complement.
AGCGCGAGCGGAATCGATGCGGCGGAAGTGTTGCCATGCCTGTCCACCGTGACGACCACCCTGTCCATGTTCAGGGACAGCTTTTTCGCCGTGGCTTCGATGATCCGGATATTGGCCTGATGGGGAACGAGCCAGTCGATGTCGGACGGGGACATTTTGTTCGCCAGCATGGCTTCTTCCGCCACCTGCTCCAGCACATTGACGGCGACCTTGAACACGGCATTGCCGTTCATGGAAACGAAAGGGGAACCCTGGATTTGACCGTTGCATACCCGGCCCGGCGCGGCAAGGATGGGGTTGTAGCTTCCGTCGGCGTGCAGGTGGCAGGACAGGATGCCCGGGCTCACGCTCGGCTTCAAAATCACGGCGCCCGCCCCGTCTCCGAAAAGCACGCAAGTCGAGCGGTCCGTCCAGTCTATGATGCGTGAAAGCACTTCCGTTCCCACGACGAGCGCATGCCTGTATTTTCCTGATCTCAGATAACAATCGGCGGTCGAGAGTGCATAAATGAAGCCGGTGCAGACAGCCTGAACGTCGAAGGCGGGACAATTGTTTTTGATGCCGAGCTTGGACTGGAGTAGGGCTGCCGTGCTGGGGAAAAGCATGTCGGGCGTAGTGGTGGCGACGATGACGAGATCGATTTCGTCGGCGCCAATTCCCGCCGATTCTATCGCCCTTCTGCTCGCCTGGAGTGCGAGATCGGACGCCAGTTCGCTTTCATCGGCGATATGCCGCTCGATGATGCCCGTCCTGGTAAAGATCCATTCATGGGAGGTATCGACCATCCCTTCCAGATCATGATTGGAAAGTATCCTTTCCGGAAGGTAGCTTCCGGTACCGACTATTCTCGAATACATCATGCCTGTCCGGACGCCTGCATGCGCTTGCCGAGTTCGTTCAGCATCCCGCTTCTCGCTTCATCCAGCGCACGCTGCAGGGCGAACTGGAAGGAATAAACATCCGCTGAACCATGGCTCTTGATGACGATTCCCTTCAGCCCCAGAAGGCTCGCGCCGTTGTAGCGGCGAGGATCGACGCGGTGCTTGAAGGCATTGATCACCGGCAACGAAACCAGTCCAGCAAGGCGGGTAAGCAGATTCTTGCCGTATTCCTCGCGCAGGAAAGTGGCGAGCATGTGGGCCAGCCCCTCCGAAGTCTTGAGCGCGACATTGCCGACAAAGCCGTCGCAAACCACGATGTCCGCCGTTCCCTTGAAAATATCGTCGCCTTCGACGTTCCCGATGAAATTCAAACCGCTCCCCTTGAGCAGTTCGGCTGCGCGCTTCACCACTTCATTCCCCTTGATTTCCTCTTCCCCGACATTGAGCAGCCCCACGCTCGGCTTTTCGATTTTTTCAACCGATGAAACGAGCACCGAGCCCATAATGGCGAATTGCAGCAGATGCTCGGCGCTGCAATCCACATTCGCCCCCATGTCAAGCATGTAGGTGCGGCCTTTCAGCGTGGGAAGGATCGTGATGATCGCAGGCCGCTCGATGCCCGGCACCATCTTCAGCACGAATCGCGAAATCGCCATCAGTGCGCCGGTATTGCCCGCGCTGACGCAGGCCTGCGCCTCCCCATCCTTGACGAGATTGATCGCGACGCGCATTGACGAGTCCTTCTTGTTCTTCAGCGCAGCGGCGGGAGGATCGTGCATTTCGACCACTTCGCTGGCCGGGAGAATGCGCACCCGAGGCGGAATTTTTCCTGACTTCAGCTCGGCCAGAATGGCGGATTCTGAACCGACCAGGATCACACTGGCCTCGGGATGGTCCTGCAAAAACCTCAGGGCAGCGGGCACGGTCACACCTGGACCATGGTCGCCGCCCATGCAATCGACGGCAACCGCGATATCCATCGCATCCATGCCCGGCTCAGCCCGGAAACGCGATTTCGGGATAAAAGGCGAAAACCATCAAAGGATTTATTCGCCCTTGCCTTTGGTCACTTTCTTGCCGCGATAAAAGCCGTTCGGGCTGACATGATGACGCAGATGGACTTCACCTGTCGTCGATTCGACAGCGATCGGCGGGTTGGTCAGGAAATCATGCGCCCTGTGCATGCCGCGCTTGGATGGGGATTTCTTGTTCTGTTGCACTGCCATATTCGACTCCTAAATAGTTGGTTGCACTCTAAACCCTGCCCTTCAGGATAGCGAAAGGCGACGCCCTGACGACCTTGCCTTCACAGGCCTCGTGCCTGGGCGAGAAAGGCAGGTCGAGCAGGATTTCGTCCTCGATCATGGACAGGATTTCCATTTTGTCCTTGACAACGATGCTGTCCACGTCGGGATCCTCGTCCTCGATGCCGACGAGATCCGACTCATCCTTCACGAGCATCAAGCTGGCCTGCAGCTCCAGGGGGTATTCGATCTCGCCGAGGCAGCGCTGGCACCTGAGATGGAGCACCCCACCTATTCCAAGATGCAGCAGAAAATTGCCTTCTTCGTCGACTTCTCCGGAAAGCGCATAGTCAATCCGGCCCGAGTTGGAATACAATGAATCGGCCAACCTGCCCAAACGAGAAACCGCCAATTCGCCGTGGAGCACCCTCCCGGAACGCGCGAATTCGAATCCATCGATGGCAATCTGCTCGGACATAAGCAGGAAAGTATATATTTTTTTGTTTTTTCTGTCAAAATGAACGCTCTGATACTCGCTTCGTCTTCCGTCTATCGCCGCATGCTGCTCGAACGGCTGCGCATCCCTTTCGATGTGCTTTCACCTGAAATAGACGAAACCCCGAAACCCCAGGAGCCCCCTGTCGAGACCGCATCGAGGCTCGCCCGTGAAAAGGCGGAAAAAGCCGGCCTTTCTCATCCCGACGCCCTGATCATCGGCTGCGACCAGGTCGCCGTTCTCGAAGGCCATCCGATCGGCAAGCCCTACAATTTCGAGAATGCCTTCAACCAGCTGAAAATGATGCGCGGCAAAACCGTGATCTTCTACAGTGCGCTCTGCCTCTATCACAGCGGAAAGGGAAGCATGCAGTCTGCGGTCGTTCCCTGCGAAGTCGCCTTTAGAAACTATACCGACCTACAGATAACGAATTATTTGAAGCTCGACGAGCCCTACCATTGCGCGGGAAGCGCGAAATCGGAAGGCCTGGGCATCGCCCTGATTGCCTCCATGAAGGGGGAAGACCCCAATGCGCTCGTCGGCCTGCCCCTCATCGCCCTCGTCGACATGCTGAAGAACGAAGGAATCGAAGTTGTCTAAGGAACCACTGATTTATTCCCGCGCAGATCGCGTTGCTGGGAAAATCGAGATGATCGCCAGACGCGCGACGCAGATCGTAGCTGGGCCTACGACATCAAGGAGCGCGACAAAGCGAGCGCTCGATTTGGCCG
>JAJZVB010000119.1 GCA_021845885.1 Pseudomonadota bacterium | reverse complement strand
CCCAGCGTTCCAGCTTCATGATCATCTGCTTGAATTATTCCAAAATCAAGCCGGAAATAAAGGGGCCGCTTTTTCCGGATGACCGGAAGATCAAGCAGCCATGGGCAGCAGATCTTTGAGATTTTCAGGCGACCAGGATCAGCCGCTCGACGACGTAGAAAATACCGAAAATCGATAAAAGGAGCAGGGTGTACTTGATGAGCCTGAAGGCGAAATCGAGATATTTTCTTTCCCTCTTCACGACATAGGCCAGAAGTGAAACGCCTATCGCCAGGAGGACTGCGAAGGCGATCAGCCTCAGCAGGACCATCAGGCGGGCCTGGGCTGATGCCTGAGGTAGCTCGGAATCTCCTCGGGCCTATTATAGGAGACATATTCCCATGCCTCGGAATCGGCAAGCAGTGCGCGAAGGAGCTGGTTGTTGAGCGCATGCCCGGAGCGGAAGCCGGTGAATGCGCCTAGGAGCGGATGGCCGAGAAGATAGAGGTCCCCGATCGCGTCGAGCACCTTGTGTCTGACGAACTCGTTGTCGTAGCGCAGACCGTCGCTGTTGAGGACCCTGAATTCGTCCATGACGATGGCGTTTTCCAAGCTCCCGCCCAAAGCGAGCCCCTGGGACCTCAAATATTCGACATCCTGGACGAAGCCGAAAGTCCTCGCCCTGCTCAATTCCTTGAGATAGGAAGTCGATCCGAAATCGATCGAAACGCTCTGGTTCGTCCCTTCCACTGCGGGATGGGCGAACGAAATGGTGAAATTGAGCCTGAAGCCGTTATAGGGATCGAACCTGACCCAGCTTTTGTCGTTCCCCACCTGGACCTGTTTCCTGACCCTGATGAATTTCTTGGGGGCGGCCTGCTCCTCTATTCCCGCCGACTGGATCAGGAAAACGAAAGGCCCCGCGCTCCCATCCATGATCGGGACTTCGGATGCGGTGAGGTCGACATGGGCATTGTCTATGCCCATGCCCGCAAAGGCTGACATCAGGTGCTCGATGGTCGCGACCCTGGCCCCGCCTTCCTCCAGGCAGGTGGAGAGCCGGGTGTCGTGCACCAGGAATGGATCGGCCCTGATCTCCCTGGGCTCATCGAGGTCGATGCGCCTGAAAACGATGCCGGTATCGATTGCGGCCGGACGGAGCGTCATGTACACCTTCTCCCCGGTATGCAACCCGATTCCCGTGGCGCGAACGATATTCCTCAGGGTGCGCTGTCTGAGCATGGCAATTCAATAAAAAGGTTTTTTCCATATTACCATAGCCATGCGCCTTGCGCACGCTTCAGTCGGCCTGCTTCCTCAGGAATGCCGGGATATCGAGCATTTCCATGCCGGACTGCCTCATCGCATCGACTTCCGTTTCGCGCTTCCTTCCCGTGCGCATCACCGTGGGAAGATCCAGCGAATCGAAATCAACGGGCATGTTATCGGTTCCCGTCTTGACAATGGTGATCGGCCTCGCCTGGGGCTTGACGGCGGGCATGCCGAGCCCTGTCGCCACCATGGTGACGCGCAGGCTGTCCTTCATGGCTTCGTCGATCACCGTGCCCACGATCACGGTCGCATCGTCGGCGACGAACTGCTTGATGGTGTTCATCACGTCGTGCACTTCCTTCATCTTGAGCGTGAGGCTGGCCGTGATGTTGACGAGCACCCCTCTTGCGCCGGAAAGGTTGACGTCTTCCAGGAGCGGGCTGGCAACGGCGTGCTCGGCTGCGATCCTGCCCCGCTCCGCGCCGGAAGCAATGGCCGAGCCCATCATCGCCATGCCCATTTCGGACATCACCGTACGGACGTCGGCGAAATCGACGTTGACGAGGCCCGGGCAATTGATGACTTCGGCAATTCCGGCGACAGCGCCGTGAAGCACATTGTTGGCCGCCTTGAAGGCGTCGAGCATGCTGATTTCCTCTCCGAGAACCGCCATCAGCTTGTCATTGGGGATCACGATCAGCGAATCGACATGCTGGGTCAGCTCTTCTATTCCGGCCTGCGCGACCTTCAGCCTTTTCCCTTCGAAGCTGAAAGGCTTGGTGACCACCGCCACGGTCAGTATCCCGAGTTCCTTCGCAACCTGGGCGACGACAGGAGCCGCGCCCGTCCCCGTTCCCCCTCCCATGCCGGCCGTGACGAAAAGCATGTCCGCGCCCGAAATCGCTTCGGCTATCCTGTCCCTGTTCTCGATCGCCGATTCGCGGCCGATTTCGGGGTTCGCCCCTGCGCCCAACCCCTTGGTGATCGCTTCCCCCAGCTGCAGCACCGTCCCGGCCCTGTTCCTCTGCAGCGCCTGGGCATCCGTATTGGCGCTGATGAATTCGACGCCCTGAACGCCGTTTCCGATCATGTGGTCGACTGCATTGCCGCCGCACCCGCCCACACCGATCACCTTGATTACCGCCAGCTGATCCTGCGCATCCATTACTTGAAACATACGACCTCCTTCTGTCAATTGACCTTCAAAAACTCTTCTGGAACCAGCTCTTCATTCTTTCGAAAACCTCCCCCAATGAACCCGAATGCATGGCAATCAGGTTCTGGCGCTTGTGCTGTTCCAGCCCCAACAACAACAACCCCACTCCGGTTGAAAAACGCGGCGTCCTCACCACTTCCGCGAGCCCCCCGACATACTGGGGAATGCCCAGCCTGACGGGCATATGGAACACTTCTTCGCCGAGCTCCACCATGCCCGCCATGGCGCTGCTTCCCCCCGTGATCACGATTCCCGAAGACAGCAGATCCTCGAACCGGCTCCTTCTCAGCTCGGCCTGGATGAGCGAATAAAGCTCCTCGACCCGGGGCTCGATCACTTCGGCGAGCGTCTGGCGGGAAAGCTGGCGCGGCCCCCGCTCCCCGACTCCCGGAACCTCGATCATCTCGGAAGGATCGGCGAGCTGGCGCAATGCGCATCCGTAATGGACCTTGATGTCCTCCGCCTCCTTCGTGGGGGTTCTGAGGGCCATCGCGATGTCGTTGGTGATCTGGTCCCCCGCTATCGGAATCACGGCGGTATGCCTGATCGCCCCCTGAGAAAAGACTGCGATGTCCGCGGTTCCCCCGCCTATATCGACGAGGCATACGCCCAGATCCTTTTCGTCTTCCGAAAGCACGGCCATGGCGGAAGCCAGCGGCTGCAAAATGAGGTCGCGCTCCACCAACCCGCATCGCCTCACACATTTCACGATGTTCTGTGCAGCCGAAATTGCGCCCGTCACGATATGCACCTTCACTTCCAGCCTCATGCCGCTCATGCCGAGCGGCTCCCTGACATCCTCCTGCCCATCTATGATGAATTCCTGGTTCAGGATGTGGAGGATCTGCTGGTCCGTGGGAATGTTCACGGCTTTCGCGGTTTCCACCACGCGCTCGACATCCATCTGGGTGACTTCCTTTTCCTTGATCGCCACCATGCCGTGCGAATTGAAGCTCTTGATATGACTCCCCGCTATTCCCGTATACACTTCCCTGATCTTGCAGTCGGCCATCAGTTCGGCCTCTTCGAGCGCGCGCTGTATCGCGTTCACAGTCGATTCGATGTTGACCACCACCCCCTTCTTCAGCCCTCTGGAAGGATGGCTTCCCATCCCCACGATCTCGAGGCTGCCTTCGTTCGTGATCTCGGCGACGATCGCGACGATTTTCGACGTGCCGATATCGAGACCCACGATCAGATTTTTCGATTCCCTAGTCATTTCCCTACCCCTTGTCCGAGGATTCCATTCATGCAGCCGCCTTCAGCCCGGGCACGCGCACCGCAAAACCGTTTTCGTAGCGCAAATCGACATAGTTTGTGCGCTTGTCGAGATGCCCCACCGTTCTTTCATAAAGCGCGGCAAAATCGGAAAGGCGCTGCTCCATCCTGTCCCTGCCCAGTTCGATCACCATGCCGTCGTCCAAACCCAGCTCCCACGAGCGCCGCTCCGAAAGGGTGACATTCAAGACATGCCGCCCGATCGGGAGCAGGGTCCTGGAAAAGGTCGAATATTCCCTGGCCACGTCCATGGACGAACCCTGCGGGCCGGACAAATGGGGAAGAACCGCGTCGGTGGAGGCATCGAAAACCTCGCCGTAGGTGTTGACGAGCTGATCGGTTCCCCATCGGGCGAGCGCGACATGCTCTTCTATCTTCACGTCCAGCCTGTGCGGCCAACTCCTTCTCACGCTCACGCGTCTGACCCAGGGCAGCTTTTCGAAATCGCTCCTCACCCCGCCGATATCCAGGGTGAAGAAATTCCCTCTCATCCTTTTCACGATGAATTCCACCTGGTCTTTCGAAATGTGATTCGTCATGCCCTCGACCTTCAATTCCCTCAATTCGAACAAGGGAAGGCGGATGAACAGGCTCACAGCCGCATAAAGAAGGCATGCCGCCGCCAGGAAGAAAATCAGGTTGGCCAGCGCATTCAGGTCCCTTGGGCTATCCCACATGGCTTTCCTCCAATATGCGCATGACGAGGTCGTCGAATTCGATCCCGCGTTTTTTTGCCGACATGGGCACCAGGCTGTGGTCGGTCATGCCGGGTACGGTGTTCATTTCCAGGAAACAAGGCCCTTCCTTCCCCAGGATCAGGTCGACCCTGGCCCATCCCCTGCAGCCCAATACCCTGAAGGATTTCAGGATCAGTGCCTTCAGCCCCTCTTCCTCCTCATTGGGCAATCCCGGGCAGATGTATTTCGTGTCTTCCGCGAAATATTTCGCATCGAAATCGTAAAAATCGTGGGGCGTCTCTATCCTGATGGAAGGCAGCACTTCTTCGCCGAGTACCGGGAACTGCACTTCCCTTCCTTCCACGAAAGCTTCCGCGATGACCAGGCTGTCGTATTCGGATGCGAGATCGAAGGCGTTTTTCAGATCCTCCTTGTGCTTCACCTTGCTGATTCCTATGCTCGAGCCTTCGCATGCGGGCTTGACGAAAATCGGCAGACCGAGCCTTTGTACAACGGCATCGAAGTCCGTATCGGCAGTCAGCAATTCGTATTTCGCAATCGGGATGTTTGCAGCGGCCCAGACGAGCTTGGTGCGCCATTTGTCCATGCTGAGGCTGGACGCCATCACGCCGCTTCCCGTATAGGGAATGTTCATCAATTCGAGCGCGCCCTGTATGGTTCCGTCCTCGCCATACCTTCCATGCAATGCGATGAAGGCGCGGTTGAAACCTTTCAATCCGGAGATGTCCTCGAATGCCGGATCGAAGGCATGCGCATCGACCCCTTTCCTTTTCAATGCGGAAAGGACGGCATGGCCGCTTTTCAGCGAGATTTCCCGCTCAGCCGATCTTCCGCCCAAGAGCACCGCCACCTTTCCGAAATTCATTGAGCCTCCCCGATGATGCGAACCTCTCTCTCCAGACTGATGCCGGTATCCTGAAAAACCTTTTCCTGGACGAGAAGAATCAGGCTTTCGATGTCGGAAGCTTTCGCGCCTCCCGTGTTGACGATGAAATTGGCATGCTTCGGGGACACCATCGCTCCCCCTATCGCTTTCCCCTTGAGGCCGCAGGATTCGATCAGCCTCGCCGCATAATCCCCTTCCGGATTCCTGAAAACGGATCCTGCATTGGGAAAGGAAAGCGGTTGGGAGGCTATTCTTTTTTTGAGCATGGCCCTGATTTCCTCCATTCCCCCTTCCCCCGGCTTCAGCCTGAACCAGGCGGAAACGAACCATTCGCCTTGCGGGCGCGACACGGAGCGGTAGCCGATTCCGTATTCTTCGGGAAATCTCTCTTTCACCTTCCCATCGCGGCCTATGACTTCGACCTTTTCCACGATTTCCCAGGTTTCCCCTCCGTAGCAGCCCGCATTCATGGCGAGCGCTCCGCCCACCGTCCCGGGAATCCCGGCCAGGAATTCTGCCCCCCGCCAGCCCCGCTGCGCGGAAAATCGAGCGACTTTCGCGCAGGCGACGCCGGCCTGCGCATGGATCATCCCATCCTCCTCGCCGAGTTCTTCCAGCACCTTGTGCATCAGGATCACGGTTCCCCTGATGCCGCCGTCCCTCACCAAAAGATTGCTGCCCAGTCCGATCATTTCGATG
>JAJZVB010000011.1 GCA_021845885.1 Pseudomonadota bacterium | reverse complement strand
CGCCAGGAAGGTGGAAAAGAAGAAGGGCTCGGGGGTTGCGGTATTGCCGGGCAAGCTCACCGACTGCGAATCCAGGGATGCCTCACGAACCGAGCTTTTCCTCGTCGAAGGGGATTCGGCGGGAGGTTCCGCGAAAATGGGGAGGAACAAGGAATTCCAGGCCATTCTGCCTCTCAGGGGAAAGGTATTGAACACCTGGGAGCAGGACGCTTCCCGCCTTTTCGCCAACAACGAGATCCACGACATTGCGGTGGCGATAGGAATCGATCCCCAGGAGGAAGATCTTTCCTCGCTGAGATACTCGAAAATCTGCATCATGGCCGACGCGGACGTCGACGGGGCGCACATCCAGGTGCTTCTCCTCACTCTCTTCTACAGGCATTTCCCCAGGCTCGTCGAAAACGGCCACATCTACGTCGCCCAGCCCCCCCTTTTCAGGGTGGACACGCAGGGCCAGGGCAAGAAGCCCCCGAAAAAATATTATGCCCTTGACGAAGCCGAGCTCGCGGCCATCGAGGATCGGCTTGCCAAGGAAGGAATCAGGAACTTCAGCATCTCCAGGTTCAAGGGGCTCGGGGAAATGAGCCCGGAGCAGCTCTGGGACACCACCATGAACCCGGACACCCGGCGCCTTTTGCGCATCGCATTGGGGGAAGAGGACACGTGTTCGATCATGAACATGCTGATGTCCAAGCAGGAGAGTCAGGCCAGGCGATCCTGGATAGAGGAGCACGGCAACGAGGCCGACGCGGACATTTAGCCTCCCTAAAGCTTCAGGACATGGACCAGAACCCCTTGTCGAAATCCAGCCATGCGCGAAAGAGGAGGCGGCCGCGACCCGCCGGAAGGCAATGCGGATAGTCAGGCAATTTGCATGGGCACCGAAAATGTTATAACATAATTACCACATTTGGTGGAGGGGACATGCGCGCAAGGTTGAGAAAAGTGGGTAATTCCCGCGGGATCATCATTCCTGCTTCGCTTCTGGCGGCTTGCGATATGGGGGATGAAGTGGACATCCGGCTTGAAGGCAAGCATCTCGTCCTTGCCCCCGTTAAGGTGCCGCGTTCCGGCTGGTTTGAATGCTATAAGCCGGAGGAAGATGTGGAGCCCTTGTCCGCCTTGCCAGTCGAAGAAGGGTGCGATGAATGGGAATGGTAAGGCGGGGCGAAGTGTATTGGGTGAATCTTGACCCGACCATAGGTACTGAAATCAAAAAGACTCGCCCCGCCCTCGTGGTGTCCCCCGATGACTTGAATGCCGCCCTGCCTCGCGTCATCGTCGCCCCGCTGACAAGCGGAGGCCAGCCGCTCGGTTGCCGCCCGGAGGTGAATTTCTCCGGCAAGTCGGCGCGCATACTTCTCGACCAGTTGCGTTCCGTGGACAAGCAGCGCCTGGCAGGGAGAATGGGCGAGATCGATTTGCAATTCTGGCACCCTTTGCTGCTCGAAATGTTGGAATGAATCCGAATAAAAGACATTGATGAACCAGCCCGACCTGTTCCAACCCGAAGAAGAATCGCTGAATCTAGGCAAGTTCGCTGAAAAAGCCTATCTCGACTATGCCATTTCCGTGGTCAAGGGGCGCGCGCTTCCCGACCTCTGCGACGGGCAGAAGCCCGTGCAGAGGAGAATTCTTTACGCCATGAGCGAAATGGGACTCAATCCTTCCGCGAAACCGGTGAAATCGGCAAGGGTGGTGGGGGACGTATTGGGGAAATTCCATCCCCACGGAGACCAGTCGGCTTACGACGCCATGGTGAGGCTCGCGCAGAGCTTTTCCATGCGCTATCCGCTGGTCGAAGGTCACGGCAATTTCGGCAGCCGCGACGGCGACGGGGCTGCGGCGATGCGCTATACGGAAGCGAGGCTCACTCCCATCGCGAATCTGCTTCTTTCCGAAATCGACCGGGGAACGGTCGATTTCCTTCCCAATTACGACGGCGCCTTCCATGAGCCTGAACTCCTTCCCGCCAGACTGCCCATGGTGCTCCTGAACGGCGCATCCGGAATCGCAGTGGGCATGGCGACTGAAATCCCTCCCCACAATTTGAGGGAAGTGTCTGATGCTGCGGTCGCCCTCATCAAAAAACCCGACATTGGCGCCGAAGCGCTCCTCGAATACATCAAGGGGCCTGATTTCCCGGGGGGAGGGCAGATCATTTCTTCTGACTTTCAGGAAGCCTACAAGACAGGGCGAGGCCCCCTGAAAGTCAGGGCGAGATGGAAGGTCGAGGAGCTCGCAAGGGGGCAGTGGCAGCTCGTGATTTTCGAACTCCCCCCCATGACTTCGAGCCAGAAGGTGCTGGAAGAAATCGAGGAAATCACGAATCCGAAGATCAGGGCCGGTAAGAAGGCGCTTTCCCAGGAACAGGCGCAATTGAAACAGCTCTTCCTTTCCCAGCTCGATGCCGTCAGGGACGAATCCGGCAAGGAAGCGCCCGTCAGGCTCGTCTTCGAACCCAAGTCTTCCCGCCAGGATCCGGCGGAATTCGCATCGCTCCTCTTTTCCAAGACGAGCATGGAATCCTCCTATCCGATCAACATGGTGATGATAGGGGCGGACGGCAGGCCCAGGCAGAAGGGCATCGTCGAAATCCTCAGGGAATGGACGGCGTACCGCTTCGAAACGGTGAAAAGGAGGACGAACCACAGGCTAGTGGAAGTCCTCGACAGGATGCACATCCTGGAAGGGCGGCATGCCGTCTTTCTCAACATCGACGAAGTCATCAAAATCATCAGGGGCTCCGACGAGCCGAAAACCGATCTCATGGAAAGGTTCTCGCTCACCGAACGCCAGGCCGAAGACATCCTCGAAATACGCTTGAGGCAGCTCGCGAAGCTCGAAGGCATCAGGATCGAACAGGAGCTCGAAAAGCTCGGGGCCGAGCGGGAAGACCTGGAGAAGCTCCTGACGGACCCTTCGGCCATGAAGAAAAAAATCATCAGGGAAATCGAAAGCGACGCGAAAACCTACGGCGACGAAAGAAGAACCCTGATCGAGGCTGCGAGCGAATCTGCGCCGGCAAGCCAGGTCCTCGACGAACCGGTCACCCTCACGCTTTCCCAGAAGGGATGGATCAGATCGAGATCGGGGCATCATCTCGAACCCCCAGCATTCAAGGAAGGGGACGAACTCCTCTGCACCTTAGAATGCAGGACGATCGACCAGATCGCCCTGTTCTCTTCGACGGGGAAAGTCCATACCCTGCAGGCTTCCCAGGTTCCCGGAGGAAGAGGAAACGGCATCCCGATTTCGACCCTGATCGATCTCAACGGCAGAATCCTTTTCATGCTGAAAATGAGCCCGGGGCAATCGGTGCTCATCTCGCAAAGCGGCGGCTACGGCTTCCTTTGCAAATCCGAGGATCTTATCGCCAGGACCCGATCGGGCAAGCAGTTCGTCAACCTCGATGAAGGCGAAATCCTGCTTCCTCCTGCCGCCTTCGATCCTCTGGAAGATATACTGATCGCTTCCCTTTCAAGTCATTCGAGGCTTCTGCTCTTCCCCATCGACGAAATGAAAATGCTCTCGAACGGCGGGAGAGGGGTCATGGTCATGTCCCTGGAAAAAGGCGAGACATTGATGGAAGCGGGGATTGCGCGGCACGACGGGATCGCGATCAGGACAATCGGAAGAGGCGGAAAGGAATCCGTCCTGGTCCTTTCCGAGAAGGAATTGCTCGCCTACATGGGAAAGCGGGCCAGAAAGGGAAAACCACTGCCAATCAAGGGGAAGGCGGCGGGATTTGCTCCAGGATCCTCCTGACGGGATTCGGTATCGGGGCGTTCAGCGCCTCGTCGAGCGTCAGCCATAGGCCTTCCGCTTGTTTTTCCGTCACGACCAGAAGCACCCCTATATTCAGTCTGAAATGCGTGAAAACATGGGTGAAGGAGGGAAGCGAGCCGATTTCGAGCGGATCGTGCCGTGAAAGATCCTCGCCTTCCCTGATTTCAGGAAAACACAGCAGGCTCGCCCATATCCCGGTTTCAGGGCGCCGCTCGAAACACAATCGATCTTTTTTCTTCAATACCAGGAAGGTCGTTTCCCTCGACGGCAAGGCCTTTTTCGGCCTGACCCGCGGAAACTCGTTTACCCTTCCCGAGACATGGGCGACGCAGCAATCCTTCATGGGGCAGAGTGTGCACTCAGGATTCTTCCTCGAGCAGAGGCTCGCCCCGAGATCCATCAGCCCCTGCGTATAGCATTCTATTTCCGATTCGGGAAGAAGCGCTTCCGCCTTTTCCCACAAGCGATTTTCCACGGCCTTCTCATTGGGATAGCCTTCTATGCCGAAAACCCTCGAAAACACCCGCTTCACGTTGCCGTCGAGTATCGCAGCTCGCCTGGAGAAGGCGAAGGCCGATATCGCAGCGGCCGTGGATCGGCCTATTCCGGGAAGCCCGGCAAGAATTTCGGGATCGTCAGGAAATTTCTCCAGACTCGCGATGATTCCCGCGGTTTTGTGAAGGTTCCTGGCCCTCGAGTAATAACCCAGCCCGCTCCAGGCGGAGAGCACGTCGTCGAGGGAGGAAGCGGCCAGGCTTGCCACATCCGGGAAACAGGTCATGAACTTCATGTAATAGGGAATCACGGTCGACACCTGGGTCTGCTGGAGCATGATTTCGGAAACCCAGATCGAATAAGGGTCCTTCGATCCCTGCCAGGGCAGATCATGCCTCCCGGAAATTTTCTGCCACTCGATGAGCCTGCTCGAAAACGCTTTGGTCATGGCTGGAAGAATGGAGCGGGTGAAGGGAATCGAACCCTCGTCTTAAGCTTGGGAAGCTTCTGCTCTACCATTGAGCTACACCCGCGTGATAGACTATTCATTTTATCCGATTAGTCCCCTCGCCTGCAAATTTGGAAACCCTCGAAATCTGGATCAGCGGAGAGCGCAAATTATTCGAGGCGCCGCTCACGGTAAATACGCTCCTGTCCGAACTGTCGCTCGCCGGGCGCCGCATTGCGGTCGAACTGAACGGCGAGATCGTGCCCAGGAGCCGGTTCGAAGCCGTCTTGCTGGCGAACGGGGACAGGCTGGAAATCGTCACTGCAGTAGGCGGAGGTTGAATGGACGAATTGATCATAGCAGGAAAATCCTATTCCTCGCGGCTCCTCGTGGGCACGGGGAAATATGCCGATTTTGGGCAGACCAGGGAAGCCGTGGAAGAAAGCGGCGCGGAAATCGTCACCGTCGCAATCAGGCGGACCAACATCGGGCAAAACAGCGGGGAGCCGAATCTTCTCGACGTGCTCTCCCCTTCGAGGTACACGATCCTTCCCAATACCGCGGGATGCTACAGCGCCAGGGATGCGGTGCGCACCCTGATGCTGGCCCGCGAACTCCTGGACGGGCACGATCTCGTCAAGCTCGAAGTGCTGGGAGACCCGAAAACGCTTTACCCCAACATTGTCGAAACGCTGGAAGCGGCAAGAACCCTCGTCATGGAGGGCTTCAAGGTGATGGTCTACACCTCGGACGACCCCATAGTCGCAAAACAGCTCGAGGAAATCGGCTGCGTCGCGGTCATGCCGCTCGCATCATTGATCGGATCAGGCATGGGCCTGTTGAATCCATGGAACCTGTCCATCATCATCGAGAACGCCGAAGTCCCGGTTCTCGTCGATGCGGGAGTCGGCACCGCATCCGATGCCGCCATCGCGATGGAACTGGGATGCGACGGCATACTCATGAACACGGCGATCGCGCAGGCCAGGAACCCCGTCCTCATGGCTTCGGCCATGAAGAAGGCGGTCATTGCGGGAAGGGAAGCCTATCTTGCGGGAAGGATGCCCAAAAAACATTACAGCGCGAGCCCGAGCTCCCCGACATCAGGCCTGATCGGCTAGTGCATATCCATGCCCATGCCCGTCACCTTCGCCCCGACATTCAAGACGATTTGCTTCCCGTCCTGATCGAAGGTGAGCCTGAGGGGAACGGTATCGCCGGAAACCAGCGGCTTCCTGATGTCCATCAGCATCAGATGCATCCCGCCCTCGGAGAGGCTGACCGTTTTCCCTGCCGGGATGTCGAGGGTTTTCACTGACCGCATTTCCATGATGCCGTTTTTCATGGTCATGACATGGATCATCACCTTTCTTGCGACCGGGCTCTCCACGCCGACGAGCTTCGCATTCTCGCTCGCGGAAATGTCCAAGTAGGCCCCTCCAACCTGCTGCCCCGGAGCCGTGGCGGCAGCCCGGGCATGCGTCACGGATATGTCTGCAAAGGCAAGGCTGGAACAAAAAAACAGCAGCAACCCTATAAGCGATTTCAAATTCTGCTCCTCGATGAACCTGGGGTTGTTATCATATCACCCGGAATGGAAATGGATGCGCGACAATTTGCCGCAATCCGCTGCACTCCGGTACCCTTACAATTTGCCACATCTGCAAAAACGCCTTCAGTTGTTTAGAATGACACTTTTGACCGGAATCCCGATGCGGGGCCCGCTGAACAAGAACCTCGAACGCATTTACGTGATGCGCAATATCGCGATCATTTGCCAGTGCATCGTGATCGCCTTCGTCCACAACATACTGGACATCCCCCTCCCCCTGCTCCCGATGGGCATTTCCATCCTCGTTCTGGCGCTCTTCAATGCATGGACGAGATACAGAATCGCGCTTTCCCGCCCCGTCGCGGAAATCGAATTCTTCTTCCAGATCCTGATGGACATGGCGGCCCTCACCGCGCTCCTGTATTTCAGCGGCGGATCGACCAATCCTTTCGTTTCGCTCTATCTCCTTCCCGTCATCATCTCGGCCGCCGCCCTTTCCTGGCGCCACACCTGGACCCTGGCCGCCTTCGCCGTCTCCTGCTACACGGCATTGATGACCTATTTCGTTCCCTTGCATCAGCCGAATTTCATGCTTCACGTGTATGCCATGTGGATGACTTTCGTTTTTTCGACCTTCCTCATCGCCACTTTCGTCGTCAGGATGGGGGAATCGATCAGGGAACGGGACAGGATGCTGGCGAAAGCGAATGAGGATGCATTGAGATCAGAGCAGATCGTCTCCCTGGGCATGCTCGCAGCAGGGGCCGCCCACGAACTCGGCACGCCGCTTGCCACGATGGCATTGATCTGCGAAGAAATCGAATCCGGGCATGCGGATGAAAGGCTGGGGAAGGAAATCGAAATCCTTTCCTCCCAGATCGAGCACTGCAAGCGCATCCTGACTGGAATGGTCGCGACTGCGGGAGAAGCAAGGGCGGAAGGCGGGAAAATGGAGCCGGCCGACAAATTCCTCGAAGGCCTCATCGAGCAGTGGCAATTGATGCGCCCCTCCGTCTCCTTTTCCTACAGCCACCCCGAACAGGAAGCGCCCTTGATCCTGGCCGAGCAGACGCTTTTTCCCGCGCTGCTCAATCTGCTCAACAACGCGGCGGACGCTTCGCCGGAAAAAGTCGAAATAGCGCTGTCCTGGAGCGATACCGGGGTCAGGATCGATATCATGGACAGGGGAAAGGGATTGTCCCCGGAAGCCGAAGAACATGCGGGAAAGCCTTTTTTCTCGACGAAGGACGAAGGCTTCGGCATAGGGCTCTTCCTCGCCAATGCCAGCATAGAGAGGATGGGGGGGAAAGTTCAGCTTTACAACAGGGAAGGAGGAGGGGCATTGACGCAAGTCACCCTGCCGAGGTTATGAGCGAAATCGAAAAGCCCTCCCTGCTTCTGGTCGACGACGACCCGACCTTCCTTTCCGTTCTGGCGCGGGCCATGGAAAGGCGCGGATTCTCGGTGCAGTGCGCTTCCAATGTCGGGGAAGCGCTGCGCCTTGCCACGGAAGATCCACCCGAATACGCCGTTGTCGATCTCAAGATGCCGGGCGAATCCGGCCTCGTCCTCGTCAAGCATCTCAAGGAAATGGACGAAGCCACGAGGATCGTCGTCCTCACGGGCTATGCCAGCATCATTACCGCCGTGGAGGCCATCAAGCTCGGCGCGATCCATTATCTCGCCAAGCCCGTCAAAACGGAGGAAATACTCGCGGCATTGCGGCGGAAAGAAGAGGGCGACGCGTCCGCCGGCATCAACGAGCATCCCATGTCGGTGAACAGGCTCGAATGGGAGCATATCCAGAGCGTTCTGGCCGAGCATGACGGAAACATTTCAGCGACGGCGAGAAGCCTCAACATGCACAGGCGGACGCTGCAGAGGAAGCTCGCCAAGAAGCCGTCCAGGCACTAGAAAAGATTCATCTGCCGGCCTGGGGGCCTGAACAGGGTCTTGTCCAGAAAGACCGGTCCGTCATTGAAACCCAGCTTCTTCGCCGCGAGAGCAAAGCGCTGCTCGAGAAGATCCGCGAAAATTCCCTTTCCCCTCATCCTGGCGCCATATTCGGGGTCGTTCTCGCGACCTTCGCGCATTTGCCTCAGGCGGTTCATGACGTGATCGGCCTTCATGGGATAATGCGTTTTCAGCCAGTCCGAAAAAAGCGCCTTCAGTTCATGGGGCAGCCTGAGCAGGGCATAGCCTGCCGAACCGGCGCCCGCCTTGCGCGCTTCGCATAGGATGGCCTCGAGTTCCGAATCGGTGAGAAAGGGGATGATGGGCGCTGCCAGCACCCCGCAGGGGATTTTCGCTTCGTTCAGCCTTTTCATGGCCTCCAGTCTTCTTGCAGGGGAAGATGCGCGCGGCTCCATTTTCCGGGCGAGTTCGGGATTTAGCGTCGTGACGGAAATATGAACCTGAACCAGATTTTTGCCTGCAAGCTCGGAAAGCAGGTCGATGTCGCGCTCGATCAATGCGGATTTCGTGACGATGGAAACGGGATGGCTGGTTTCTTCAAGAAGCGCAAGGACATTCCGGGTGATTTTCCATTCACGCTCGATCGGCTGGTAAGGATCGGTATTGGTGCCGAGCGCGAGGACCTCGCACCGGTAATTCTTCCTTCCAAGCTCATGCCTCAGCAGTTCGGAGGCATCGGGCTTGGCGAAAAGCTTCGTCTCGAAGTCCAGCCCGGGAGAAAGGCCGAGATAGGCGTGGGAGGGCCTCGCATAACAGTAGATGCAGCCGTGCTCGCATCCTCGATAGGCATTGAGCGACTGGGAAAAAGGCAGATCAGGGGAATCCTGATGCTGGATGACGCTTTTCGCCTTCTCGACCGTCACGGTCGTCCTGAAAGGCGGCAGCGGCTCGCTTGCCCAGCCGTCCTCGAACGCTTCCCTTGTCCGGCTCTCGAACCTTCCCTCGATTGTCAGGGTCGCCCCACGGCCCTTCATGATATGGCGCTTCAATTTCTTTCCTCCAAAAGAACATTATCCGCCCCGAGGAACAAATCCGGAAGGGCCTGGTCATAGGAGTACAGGCGGGAATTCACCGCCGAAACATCCCGAAAGAAAGTTTCCGAACCGAAAGGGGAAGTGTGCAGTCACTCACCTAAAAGGAGGCTGAAATGGACTATATGGGCTATGTCATATTCGGGCTTGTCGCCATGCTCGTGATCGACGGCATTATTCTTGTCACCAGCTACATGAATCTGCACAAGCACGGCTGAAATCCGCGGCTCAGGGCTCCAGGTTCTTCTCGATGATTCGCGTGGGAAGGCCGTCGATGCTGATCCTGTTCTTTTCTTCCCAGTATCGCCGGAGCCCCGCCTCACCCTTCTTTTCCGCCCAATGATTGAGTTCTTCACGCTCCCCCTCATAGGCAAAATGGGGTACGCCCATGCCGCAGGAAGTCTGAACGAGGTCTATCGAGAGGTCGAATATCTGTCTTGCGCCCGGCAAGGAAAAAAGGGGGGAAAGCATGTCCCATTCCGCGTCCTTCCTGTGGATCACGCTCGCCCTGCCGTAAAGCCTCAGGATGAGGGGATGGCCCTCGAATGCGCAGAACATGAGGGTCATGCGCGGATCCTTTTGCACATGCGCGGAAGTCTCGTTTCCGCTCCCCGTGACATTGAGCCAGACCACCCTGTTTCGGTTGATGATCCTCAGCGTATCCATTCCCTTCGGTGAAATATTGACGCGGGTTTCCGGCGCCGCCGTTCCGACGAAGAAAATCTTTTGATTGGAAATGAATTCGATATGATCTTCCGCGAGCCCCTGGTATTGTTTTCCCATTTTTCCCCTCAGAACCGGTATCTGGCCTGGATTCCGATCTGCTCGACATTCGGTTTCAGCGGATCGGTCTCCATGATCCCCGTGGTTCCCGCCCCGGCGAGCCCGGTCAGATCCCATTGATTGCCCAGGCGATAATTCACGCCGACATGGAATCCGATTTCCCTGTTTCCCGGAAGGACCATCGGGCTTTTCGGCACAGGCCAGGGAAGATCTCCCCCGATATCGAGCCCCACATCGGACTTCGCAGCTGCCAGATTCGAAAAAACAGGCTTCGGCGGATCGATCGGAGCGGCCTTGATGTCCTCGCTCAGGAGGTTTCCGATATGGAGCGGAACGGCTTTCTTGCCGAAGACCTGTTTTCCGTGCTTCGGAGCGCGCTTCTTCGCTGGCTTCGCATGGGACACCTGGCTGTCCGCTCTCGAAGGCACGGAAAATCCTGCACCAGCCAATGCCAGAGCGATTATTGCAAAAAGCGCATGCCGTCCGTTCATCATATAGATATGACCGCATAAATCGCCCGATAGTTCTGCGGGGCCGCGAGCCTACAGGACGTACCGGGAAAGATCTTCGCTTTCGGCCAGGTCAGAAAGCCGGTGCCTGACGAATTCCGCATCGATGACCATGGTCTGCCCGGAAAGCCTGGATGCGTCGAAAGAAATTTCCTCGAGGAGCCTCTCCATCACCGTGTAAAGGCGCCTCGCGCCGATATTCTCGGTCTTCTCGTTGACGGAATAGGCGATTTGCGCGAGTTCGGTGATGCCGTCCTTCCTGAATTCGAGCCCCACCCCTTCCGTTTCGAGGAGCGCCTGATACTGCACGGTGAGGCAGGCATGGGTATTGGTGAGGATCTGTTCGAAGTCGGAAACGGAAAGCGAATCGAGTTCGACCCTGATCGGGAACCTGCCCTGAAGCTCAGGAACCAGGTCCGAGGGCTTGGCGAGGTGGAATGCCCCGCTCGCGATGAAAAGGATGTGGTCGGTCTTCACCATGCCGTACTTGGTGGAAATCGTTGTCCCTTCGACAAGGGGAAGCAGGTCGCGCTGCACCCCCTGGCGGGAGACATCCGATCCCATGGTCTCCGAGCGGCTTGCAATCTTGTCTATCTCGTCGAGGAAAACGATGCCGTTCTGTTCGACATTGCTGAGCGCACTGACCTTCAGCTCCTCGTCATTGATGAGCTTCCCCGCCTCCTCCTCGGTGAGGAGCTTCATCGCGTCGCGAATCTTCAGCTTCCTCCTTTTTTTCCTTCCGCTGCCGATGTTCTGGAACATGCCCTGGATCTGCGAAGTGAGGTCCTCCATGCCGGGAGGACCGAAAATTTCCATGGCAGGCTGAAGCGCGGCGACCTCGATCTCGATCTCCCTTTCATCGAGCTGCCCTTCCCTCAGCATCTTCCTGAATTTCTGCCGGGTCGAACCCTCGCCGGATTCCTGCCCCGGAAGAAGCGCATCGAGTATCCTCTCCTCGGCGACATCGGCGGCCCTGTATCTCACCTTCCTGGTCTCGCTCTCCCTGACGTCCTTGATCGCGCTCTCGACGAGGTCCCTGATGATCGAATCGACGTCTCGCCCGACATAGCCCACTTCGGTGAACTTGGTCGCCTCGACCTTGATGAAGGGGGCGTCGGCGAGCTTCGCCAGGCGTCTTGCGATCTCGGTCTTGCCCACCCCTGTGGGTCCGATCATCAGTATGTTCTTGGGCGTGATTTCCTGCCTGAGCGTTTCAGCAACCTGCTGTCTTCTCCAGCGGTTCCTGAGCGCGATCGCGACGGCGCGCTTCGCCTCCTTCTGGCCGATGATGTGCTTGTCGAGTTCGTGTACGATTTCCTGCGGCGTCATCTGCGACATGCTCACTCCAGAACTTCTATTTTGTGCTGCTGGTTGGTGTAGATGCAAAGATCTCCGGCGATTTCCAGCGATTTTTTCACGATTTCAGGCGGGGGGAAATCCGTGTTTTCGAGAAGCGCGCGCGCTGCGGACTGGGCATAGGGCCCGCCGCTGCCTATCGCGATGATGCCCAGTTCGGGCTCGAGGACATCGCCGTTTCCGGTGATGACGAGGGAAGAATGCGTATCGGCGACGGCAAGCATCGCCTCCAGCCTTCTCAGCATCCTGTCGGTGCGCCAGTCCTTGGCGAGTTCGACCGCGGAGCGCAAAAGGTTCCCCTGGTGCTTTTCAAGCTTCGCCTCGAAGCGCTCGAAAAGGGTGAAGGCATCCGCAGTTCCGCCTGCGAATCCTGCCAGGATGTTGTCGTGGAAAAGCCTTCTCACTTTTCTCGCCCCTGCCTTGACGACGATGTTGCCCAGGGTCACCTGCCCGTCTCCGCCCAGGGCGACGCTCGTTCCGCGCCTGACCGAAAGTATCGTCGTGCCGTGATATTGTTCCATTTCGTTTCCCTTCATGTCGAACGCTTTTCGAAGATGTCCTTGTAGCTCGCATAGGTCGAAGTGAAAATCATCGGGACCATCAGGAGCAGGCCGAGACCGAGCGTGATTCCCGAAAGGAATGCCATGGCCAGGAAAACGCTGCCGAAAACCAGGAAGGGCGGCATGTTCGAAAGGCAGGCCGAAAAGCTCAGCCGGATCGCATGCTTCGCCTGCATGCCCTTGAAGATCACGAGCACGGGCGCGAACCAGATCATCATCATGAGCGGAACGGAAACCGCCATGCCGACGAGCAGGGCCAGCATCACCCGGCTCATTTCGCCCTGCGGAAGGGAGGAAGGATCGATATCGCCTGTGCCGAAGAAAAGCCTGCTCATCGTATCGCCGCCGAAGGCGACCATGATTCCCAGGATGAGGATCTGACCAAAGAGGTAGACCGCGCCTATCGTGACGAGTTGCCTGGCATCCTTCCTGAAGCCCAGGAAAAGATGGGCGAGCTCGAGCTCGCCGCCTTCCTCGACATCCCTGCAGCCCTGCATCAGCCCTGCAGCGAATAGGGGAGAGGCGAGATAAAGTATGATTTCTCCGGCGACGGGAATCAAGGAAAGCGTGAGGCCTATCCCTGTCAGGATCATGCAAAGCACGATCCAGATCAACGGGCTTTTCCTGAAAATGGAAAAGCCTTCGACGACCCATTGCCATCCCCGGCCCGCCGGGACCTTCCTGAATCCGGCAAGTTCTTCCCTGACAGGAATTTGGAGAAGCGCGCCATGGATCCTGTGCACCGAATCCACCATGGTCGTCACGATTTCTTCGGGTATGGAAAGCCGCCTCAAATATTCCGCGAGCATTTCCTCGTCGTAACCCTTCAATGCGAGATCGAACGCAAGATCCAGTTGGGTGAAATCGATCGCATCGGGCATTTCGTCGTATTGCCTGCGCAAATCGGGATCGGACAGCACGGCATAGGCGCAGGCGAGCCGCTTGAACTGCTTTTTTTCCTCGTCGCCTCCCCTTTCGGCCGCATCCCAGGAAGGGGAAGCGGACTGATAAGCCGACCTGATCTCGCCTTCCGGCGCGCCACGCGGGACACCGAGAATGGCATAAAGTGATTCTTCGGCCATGTTTTTTTCCAAAACGGTTAAAATCCAGACTCAAAGTATATATGAGAAGCGCAAGGCATGAAAAACCGCGACCTGATTTCCAGGAGCCTCCGATCGGTGTGGCATCCCTGCACCCAGATGAAACTGCATGAAACCCTGCCCCTGATTCCTTTCTCGAAAGGAAGCGGAATCTGGCTTCACGACTTCGAGGGAAGGCGCTATCTCGACGCAATCAGTTCATGGTGGGTCAATCTCTTCGGCCACTGCAACCCGAAGATCAGTTCGGCGATTTCGGACCAGCTTGAAAAGCTCGAACATGTCATCCTGGCAGGATGCACCCACGAGCCCGTCGTCGAGCTCTCCGAAAAGCTCTCCGGGCTCACCGGGCTCGGGCACGCCTTTTATGCGAGCGACGGCGCCTCTTCCGTCGAAATCGCCCTGAAGATGAGCTTTCATTACTGGAAAAACAGGGGAAAGCCCGGAAAAAAAGATTTCATCAGCCTAGAGAACGGCTACCACGGCGAGACCCTGGGGGCGCTCTCGGTGACCGACATTCCCCTCTTCAGCGAAACCTATTCCCCCCTGATCATGAAAAGCATCAGGACCGCAACGCCTGACTGGCGATGCGCTGAAAAAGGGGAATCATCTTACGACTATGCGCTGCGCTGTATCGAAAGGCTTGAAAAGCTGCTGGAAGACCGTCACGAAAGCATTGCCGCACTGATCATCGAACCCCTGGTTCAGGGCGCGGCCGGAATGGGCATGCATCATCCCGTCTATCTTTCCAGGGCGAGGCAACTGTGCGACCAGTTCGATGTCCATCTCATTGCAGACGAAATCGCAGTGGGATTCGGCAGGACCGGAACCCTTTTCGCCTGCGAGCAGGGCCCTATTTTGCCGGATTTCCTTTGCCTGTCGAAAGGCATCACAGGGGGATATCTTCCGCTTTCGACGGTGCTTTCCAGGCAGGAAATATTCGAGGCCTTCCTCGACGACAGCCTATCAAAAGCGTTCCTGCATTCCCATTCCTATACCGGGAACGCGCTCGCCTGCAGGGCGGCGCTTGCCGTGCTCGACATTTTCCAGGAAGAGGACGTGATCGGGAAGAATATCGAAAAATCGGCCCTCATGAACAGGAAAACCGAAATCCTCGCCTCCCATCCGAAAATCGGGAATTTCAGGAACACAGGCATGATCTGGGCATTCGAAGTCAATGACGCCTCGCCTGATTTTCCCGTGCGATTCCATCTCGACGCGCTGGAAAAAGGGCTTCTTTTGAGGCCGATAGGCAATACCGTCTATTTCATGCCGCCCTATGTCATTGGGGAAGCAGAAATGGACTGGCTCGTCAAAGGCACGCTGGAAATATTGTGAGATACTTGATCCTTCTCTTCCTTTTTTCCTTGCCGGCGCAAGCCTCCGGCCTGCCGCCGGGAATCAATCGCGCCCTCGCGGAATCCGGCATCCCTTCAGACCATGTCGGCATCTATGTCCGGGGTGTTTCCATGAAAAAGGCGATGATTTCATGGCATGCGCAAACCCCCATGAGTCCTGCATCGACCATGAAGCTCGTCACGACCTATGCCTCCCTGTTTCTTCTGGGGCCTGCCTATACATGGAAAACCGAAGCCTATTATTCGGGAAAAATCGAAAACGGCGTGCTCGAAGGCGATCTGATCCTGAAGGGATACGGCGACCCCGAACTCGACATCGGGCGCCTTTGGCTCTTCGTCAAGGACATCCGGGCGCGGGGAGTCAAGGAAATCAGGGGAGGATTGGTTTTCGACAGGAGCCTTTTCAAGGTCTCAGGAAACCCGGGAAGCTTCGACGGAAAGGCTTTCCGCCCCTACAACGTGATCCCCGATGCGCTCCTGGTGAATTTCGAGGCGAACAGCGTCAAGTTCGTCCCCGAAGGAAATTCGGTGAAACTGATCGTCCTGCCCGGCTTCGGAAGCCTTTCGGTTGAGAACAGGCTGAAGGCTGTTTCAGGGCCCTGCAATCAATGGGACGGAAAGGTTTCAGAGCAGATGGAAAGCTCGGGGAAAAGCGCGAAAATCGGGGTTGAAGGCGATTTCCCAGCCGAATGCGGTGAAAGGGAGGACGATGTCGCCGTCTATGACCATTCCGAATACCTCTACCAGCTTTTTTCCATGCTCTGGAAGGAATCCGGGGGCAATATCCTGGAAGGCTGGCGGGAAGGACCCGTCCCTCGCGACGCGAAGCTTCTCGCGACAACGGCCTCCCCCCCGCTTTCCTCCGTCATCGTGGACATGAACAAGTACAGCAACAACGTGATGGCGCGCCAGATCTTCCTCACCATGGGTTCGCTCGAGCAGATTCCGGCCACGGAAGCATCGGCGCAAAAGGAAGTGAAATCCTGGCTCGAAGGAAAAGGGCTTTCCTTTCGCGAACTTGTCATGGAAAACGGCTCCGGCCTCTCGAGAACCGCCAGGATAAGCCCGGAGCACATGGGCAGGCTGCTGCTGGAGGCCTATCAAGGCCCCTTCATGCCGACTTTCTATTCCTCCCTGCCCATAGCCGGGATAGACGGCACCATGAAAAAAAGGCTGAAAGACACCGACGCCATGGGACGCGCCTACATCAAGACGGGCTCCCTCGAGGATGTCAGAGCGATAGCCGGCCTGATCCAGGGAAAAAGCGGCAAAAGATACATCGTCGTGTGCTTCATCAACGACGAAAAAGCCAGAAAAGCGAAGCCGTTCGAGGATCGCCTTCTCGAATGGCTGGAAAAGAACGGCTAATCGGCCTTCAGGCATTCCCCGAATTCCTCGGCAGGAACCGGTTTGGAAAACAGGTATCCCTGGGCATAGTCGCAGCCTGCGGCAAGAAGCAGATCCCTCTGACCCGAAGTTTCCACGCCTTCGGCGATGACCTTCAGGCCGAGCTTGTGCGCCATCACAATGATCGCATCGCAAAGCACCCTGTCGCTCGGGTCAACCTCGAGACTCCTGATGAAGCTCTGATCTATCTTCAGGTAATCGATGTCGAATTTCTTGAGATAGGATAGGGCCGAATAACCTGTCCCGAAATCGTCGATCGCCACCTGGATATCCGAATCCCGGAAAGCGATCAGCCTGTTTGTGACAACCATGTCCGCATCGAGCAGGAGGCTTTCGGTAATCTCGATGACCAGGCTTTTCCCCGAAAGTCCCAGCTCGTGCAGATGGTCGAGCCACGAATCGGCCCTGTCGCTCCTGAACTGGAGCGGCGACATGTTCACGCCGATCTTCAAATCGGGACAAATCCCGGTCCAGAGGCTGGCCCACCTTGCGGCTTCCCTGAACACCCAGTCGCCGATCGGAAGAATCAATCCGGTTTCCTCGGCAAGGGGGATGAATTCCATCGGGCCCACCATGCCCCTGACCGGATGATTCCAGCGCAGCAGGGCCTCCGCCTTTTCGATGCGGCCCGTCGAAAGATTCACGATGGGCTGGAAATGAAGCATGAACTGATTCGCCTCGAGGCCTCCCCTGAGATCGTTGAGCAGCCTCACTCTTGATTGCGCATTTTCCTGAAGCGAAGCGGTGAAGTAGCTGAAGCGGTTGCGCCCGGCGCTTTTCGCGGCATAAAGCGCCTGGTCTGCATTCTTCAACAACTGTTCGACTCCGTCTCCATCGGCAGGATAAAGCGTGATGCCTATGCTGGCCGAGACGTAGATTTTCTGCTCCCTTTCCAGGAAGAAGGGCTTCGAAAGCCTGTCCAGGATGTCCTGGGCGATTTTCTCGATGTGCATCATGTCATAGTGCGACAGGATGACCGTGAACTCGTCGCCGCCCAAACGACCGACCGTGTCCGATTCGCCCACGCAACCCACGATCCTTCTGGCCGCCTCCATCAGCAGCAGATCGCCGGCCAGGTGACCCAAGGTGTCGTTGACTTCCTTGAACTGGTCGAGATCGATGAAAAAAACCGCCAATCCTTCTCCGTCGCGACGCGCCCTCCTGATTTCCTGCTCGAGCCTGTCGTGGAACATGTAGCGATTGGGCAGCCCCGTCAGCATATCGAGATTGGCCTGCCTCCAGATCAGTTCGTCGGACCGTTTTTTTTCGGTGACATCACGCATCACGCCCAGAAGCCCGACGATACGACCGTCCGCATCCTTCAGGGGAGTGGCATGAGACTCCAGCCAGCGATGCGTCCCCTTCTTGCCGATGATCGGGAATTCCAGCATGCCGCCGCTCCCGGCGCAGACCTTCCTGTGGAAGTCGGCAAACGGCTTGCGGTATTGCGGCAGGATGAATTCCATCAGGCCGAGCTTTTGCGCCTCCTCCAGGCTGTCGAGTTCAAGCATGGAAAGCCCTGCCCTGTTCATCTGGATGAGCTTTCCGTCGGGCGCTACCACTTTCACGCAATGCGGTTCGCTCTCGAAAACCGCATTCAGGAAATTGTTCTGTTCCCTGATGGTTTCCATGGCCAGCTTGCGCTCGGTGATGTCTTCGACTATCGCCACGACGTAATCGAGGCTGCCATCCGCCTTGCGCAGAGCGCGCGCCGCACGGTGCGCATGGACGATGCGGCCGTCCTTGCGGACAAAGCGGTTTTCTATCACGTGCCCATCGGATTCCCCTCTCAGAATCCGATTGTACTTCTCCAGGTTGGCGGCAATATCTTCAGGATGGGTCAGCTCGGCCCAGGTCATGCGCATCAGCTCTTCGCGAGAATAGCCCAGGATATCGCACATCGCATCATTGACCTCCAGCCATCTCATGTCCGCACTGGTTGCAGCCATGCCCACCATGGCGCGCTCGAAATAGGCGCGAAAATGGCGCTCGCTGGCGAGCAGCGCTTCCTGCGCCTGTCTGCGAACCCGTTCCCTGTCGAAATTGTCCAGGGAGAAGGAAATGTCCCTGGCCATCTCATCCAGAAGCCCTATGATTTCCGGATCGAATGCATTGGAGAGCTCGTGGTAGACCGTGAATACGGCGAAAGGGAGGCCGCTTCGGTATATCGGGAAGGAACCGCAAGATTCGAAACCGTGACGAATTGCGCTCTCAAGCCAGGGCTCCATCAGCCCGCTCCTGACCAGATCGTTGGCGATCACGCACCGGTTCTCGCGATAGGCGACGCCTGAAGGCCCCCTCCCTTCAGGCTCGGACTCCCTTCCGGATATGACTATGCCTTGCAAATAATCCGTTCCGCCGCCGTAGCTTGCGACAGGCTGTATCCTCCCGCTCGCCTCATTCATCACGCCTACCCAGGCCATTTTCATGCCGCCGAAGTCGACGGCCATCCTGCATACGAGGGGAAACAGTTTGGCCTCTTCGTCCATCCTGACGATGGCCTGGTTGACTTCGCTGAGCGCCCTGTAGAGTTTGGAGAGCCTGTCCTCCCTGCTTTGTGCCTGACTGCGTCCGGTGATGTCGTGGGCGAGCAGCAGGATCGTTTTCGCCCCATTCTCGATATGGGCACCCAGATGGACTTCGACGGGAAAAGCGGTGCCGTCCTTGCGCCGGTGCCATCCGAAGAGGTGGATCGATCTGTCCGGCATGACGTCAGCCCAAATACCTCTTGATACCTCGGGATCGTGGTCCAGCTCGATATCGGAAAGCGTCATGCCGAACAATTCTTCCCGGGTATAGCCCAGGCTTTCGCATGCCTTCCGGTTGGCGTCGACAATCCTGCCCGTCATGTCATGCGCCATGAAGGAATCCGGCACCTCCTCGAGAAATGTCCTGAATTTCATCCCATCGTATTCCTCTATGAACTGCGCCCCCGGCAGCCCTCTAACCCGACCAGATTACTCGGACAATAATCATATCCGATATGTCCGAACCGAGACAGCCGTTTTAGGATCCGAAAAGTTTCCTGAGTCCATCGAGATAGGCTGCCGCATCCTTGTCCCCTTCCCTGGGCGCCCAGGCCGCCCGTTCGCTCTCGCCTATCGGCACATAAGGCCCGGCTTTCGATTCGAAAAATACCGTGCCCCGCTCCAGGGAAACCAGCGTATGAATCCGGCCATGGGGAATGTCGATGCCGTACATGCCTTTTGCAGGATCGAGGACGGCGCTCATCGCGACTTCCCCCTCCTCCGAAAAGAACAGCACGCCCAGCCTGCCTCTCAGGAGAATCACCGCCTCATCCTTGTTTCCGTCGAGATGGCGATGAGGCTGGACATAGGATTCCGGCTCGATCGCATTGAGCAGCCTGTTGCAGACTGCAGCGTCCTCCCTGTGGAAATTCAAGTTCTTCCTTCTTCTTTGCGAGGAAACCGCATCCTGCGAGAGGGCATTGAGCATTGCTTCGTTGATGATCATGAGTATACCAGCCTTACCTTGTCCAGATTCTTCCTGAGGGAATCGATCAGTTCGTCCTCCACCCTCACCTGCCCCAGTTCGACTTCGCAGCTCGCCCGTCCGTTGCTGTAAACGAGGCGGGCCTGACAGCCTTCCCCCCTGAAAGGGGAGATGAGCTCGATGAGCCGCTCCACTTTGTGACCCGAGTCGCAATGAAATTCGAGCCCCTTGGCAAAGCGCGACCTCGCGCCCGCGATGTCGTAGAGATGCTCGGCAGTGACCCTGATTCCACCCGAATAATCGTCGTAAGCTGCCTTGCCATCGACGATCAGGACCCGGTCTTCCCTGATCAGATCCCTGTTCGACTCGAACGTTTCGGAAAAGACCGACACGTCGATCTGGGCGCTTCCGTCGTCGAGGGTGACGATCGCCATCCTGCCCCGCTTCGTCTGCTGTATCCTTGCGCCGTGCACGATGCCTGCGATCAGGACAGGTTTTGCGGGCCCCTTCTGGGCATTCAGCTGATTGAGGCGATTCCTGCAGAAATGGGAAATTTCCTCCAGATCCGCATCGAAGGGATGCCCGCTGAAATAGAAACCGAGGCTCGCCTTTTCCTCCTTCAGCCTTTCCTTCATGCTGAAATCCTGCATGTCGACATAGGCCGAAGTTTCCGGGGGATCGTCGAAAAGACTGTGCTGGTTGGCCATCCTGCTCATTTGCTCCGCGGCCTCCATCGCCACGCCGACGGTGGCAAGCAGACTCCTTCTGTTGGGATTGAGGCCATCGAAAGCGCCTGCGCGGACCAGGGATTCGATCACGCGCCGGTTCACCGTGCGCTTGTCGACTCTTTTGCAGAAATCGAAAAGATCCCTGAAATCTCCATCCTTTCTCGCATCCAGTATGGCGCGAATCGCAGCCTCTCCGGTTCCCTTGACTGCGCCGAGCCCGTAGCGTATCCGCTTTGAATCGACGGGGAAGAACCGGTAATCGCTATTGTTGATGTCGGGCGGAAGCAATTCGAGGCCGCCAGCCAGACAGTCGGCATAGAAAACATGCACCTTGTCGGTGTCGTCCATATCGGCTGAAAGCGTGGCCGCCATGAATGCGGCGGGATGATGCGCCTTGAGATAGGCGGTCTGGTAGGCGACAAGCGCATAGGCGGCTGAATGGGACTTGTTGAAACCGTATTCGGCGAACTTCTCCATGAGGTCGAAAAGCTGCTCGGCCTGCCATTCCGGTACGCCCCGCTCGACGGCCCCCCCCACGAACAGGGTTCTGTGCTTCGCCATTTCCTCCGGCTTCTTTTTCCCCATTGCGCGCCTCAAGAGGTCCGCTGCGCCCAGGGAATAGCCGCCGAGGATCTGGGCGATCTGCATCACCTGCTCCTGATAGACGATGACGCCGTAGGTCGGCTTCAAGACGCCTTCGAGATCGGGATGGAAATAGTCGACCCTGGCCTTGCCGTGCTTCCTGTTGATGAAATCGTCGACCATTCCCGATTGCAACGGACCCGGCCTGAAAAGCGCCACCAGCGCGATGATGTCCTCGAAGCAGTCGGGCTGCAGGCGCCGCACGAGATCCTTCATGCCCCGGGATTCGAGCTGGAAAACCGCGGTCGTGTCGCAGGATTTCAATAATGCATAGGTTGAGGGATCGTCAAGGGGAATGGAGGCGATCGAAAAGTTCTTCTGCGCCGAATCGAGCATCATGATGTATTTCAGTGCCCAGTCGATGATGGTCAATGTCCTGAGGCCCAGGAAATCGAACTTGACGAGGCCGACTTTCTCGACGTCGTCCTTGTCGAACTGGCTGACCACCGCATCGCTGCCTTCGGCGCAATAAATGGGGCAGAAATCCGTCAGCTTGCCAGGAGCGATCAGCACCCCTCCGGCATGCATGCCCACATTCCGGGTCAGCCCTTCGAGTACCGTGGCGAGTTCGAGGAGTTCCATCACTTCCTCTTCCTTCCCGGCCCTGATGTTGATCTCGGGCTCCTGCTCGCGCGCTTTCTTCAGCGTCATGCCGATCTCGAAGGGAATCAGCTTCGCCAGCGAATCGACGAAGCCGTAGGGCAGGTCGAGCACGCGCCCCACGTCCCTGACCACGGCCTTTGCCGCCATGGTGCCGAAAGTCGCAATCTGCGAGACGCTTTCCTCTCCATATTTCTTTCTCACATAGTCGATCACGCGCTCGCGCCCATCCTGACAGAAATCGATATCGAAGTCCGGCATCGAAACCCGCTCGGGATTGAGGAAGCGCTCGAAGAGCAGATCGTAGCGCAATGGATCGAGATCGGTGATGCCGAGGCAATAGGCGACGAGCGAGCCCGCGCCCGACCCTCTTCCAGGCCCCACGGGGACGCCGTTTTGCTTGGCCCAGTTGATGAAATCGGCGACGATCAGAAAATAGCCCGGGAAGCCCATCCTGATGATCATGGCGACCTCGAATTCGAGCCTTTCCATGTATTTCGGATACTGCCTCTCCCGCTCGGCCTCAATCGGATAAAGCATCGTCATTCTCGAGAGGAGGCCCGATACGGCCTGATTCCTGAGGTATTCCTCCAGGCTCTGGCCCGGTGTCGGGAAGAGAGGAAGCTTGTTGTTGCCGATTTCGAGGCTCAGATTGCAGCGCTTGGCGATCTCGACTGCATTTTCAAGGGCTTCCGGAATGTCCGAGAAGAGCTCGATCATTTCATCCTGGCTCTTGAAATACTGCGCATCAACGTAATGCCTGGGGCGCCTCGGATCGCCGAGAATGGACCCTTCAGCGATGCACACCCTGGCTTCGTGCGCTTTGTAGTCCTCGCGACGCAAAAACTGGACGGGATGGGTGGCCACCACGGGAAGCCCGAGCTCGGACGCCAGCTTCAAGGCATGCTGGAGGCAGGTTTCGCTCTGCGCATCGATCCTTTGCAGTTCGATATAGAAGCGCCCCGGGAAAAGCGAAGCCCATTTTCCGGCAGCCTCATATGCCTCGCCCCTGTTTCCGTTCAGCAGATTCTGCCCGATTTCCCCCGTCTGGGCGCCTGAAAGCGCAATCAGCCCTTCGCTGTCCAAGAGCCATTCCGCCCTGATTTCCGGCCTCCCCTTATGCTTCCTGTAGGCCTTCGAGAGGATTTCGCAAAGCTTCAGATACCCTTTCCTGGACTGGCACAAGAGCAGCATGCGGTATCCCCTCTCCATCCATACGTCGCAGCCTGCAATCGGCTTGATGCCCGCTTCCCTTGCAGAGAGATAGAATTTCACGAGGCCGAAGACATTGGCGAGATCGGTGAGCGCAAGCGCGGGCATGGCATCCGACCGTGCGGCCGCTATCGCATCGTCCAGCCTGACGATGCTGTCGGATACGGAATATTCGCTGTGGAGCCTGAGGTGGACGAAACGGGGATCGGACATGGCTTCATTTTACCACCTGGCGCCTTGATTTCGTCTATGCTGCGAAGATGAGAAAATTCATTCCACTATTCCTTCTTTTTTCCACGGCTCTGGCGGGAGGAAACATGATTCTGACTTCACAAGCTTTCAAGGAGGGCGGGCAGATTCCCGAGCAATACACCTGCGACGGCATGAATGTTTCGCCTCCACTGGTCTGGAGCGGCGTGCCTGCCGGGACGAAAAGCCTGGTCCTGTTCATCGACGATCCCGATGCGCCCGATCCGGAACATCCCAAGATGGACTGGACGCACTGGCTGCTCTACAACATCCCGCCTGAAACAACCTCTCTCCAGGAAGGAACAAGGCACCTTCCGCCGGGGACACGCTCGGGCTGGACCGATTTCAAGCTCGATCAGTACCGGGGTCCCTGTCCTCCGGTCGGCAACCACCGCTACTTCCACAGGCTTTATGCCCTCGACATCCTTCTTCCGGATTTGGGCAGGGCTTCGAAAACGGAAATAGAGTCGGCCATGAAGGGGCATATTCTCGGCAATGCGGAGCTCGTCGGAAAATACAGGAGGCGTTAGGGAACCTAGGACTGGGGTCCAAGGACGCGCAGCACTTCCTCCACGCTGGTCAGTCCCTGATTGACCTTGATGAGCGCATCTTGAAGCAGCGACGAAGTGCCTATCCCTTCAGCGATTCGGGTGAGTTCCAGGATGCTCGCCCCGGAAGCGATGAGGTGGCGCATTTCCTCGTCGGGAGCGAGCACTTCATAGATGCCCAGTCTCCCCTTGTAGCCCGTACCATTGCAATGCTGGCAGCCTTTTCCCTTGCAGGCGTTCACCTCGTTCTCCAGGAAATGGGATCCGAGCCTCGGCAGGAGGGCTGACGCGACGCGATCCTCCTCCCTGCATTCGGGACAGATCAGGCGCACCAGGCGCTGCGCGATGATGCCCTCGAGCGCTGTCGCGACCACGAAGGGTTTCAGCCCGAGGTCGAAAAGCCTGGAGAGCGTGGCGACCGCGGAATTGGTATGCAGGGTCGAAAACACCACATGCCCTGTCAGCGCTGCATGGAAAGCGACCTCGGCCGTTTCGAAATCCCGGATTTCCCCGAGCAGGATGACATCGGGATCCTGTCTCAATATCGAACGCAGCACGACGGGAAAAGTGAGCCCTATCTTTTCCCTGATCAATACCTGACCTGCCATGTCCATGTAATATTCCACCGGGTCTTCGATCGTGACATAGTTTTTGGCAGGCGTCGCATTGTGCTGCAGAAGGGCATAAAGGGTCGTCGTCTTTCCGCTGCCCGTAGGGCCTGTGGCCAGGATAATGCCCTGCGGCTTGTCGACGAAATTGAGCACTTTCGCGAGATCAGGCTGGGAAAATCTCAGCCCTTCGAGGCTGTGTATCTTCGAATTCCGGTCCAGAATCCGCATCACCACCTTTTCGCCGTTGATGGTGGGCAGCGTCGAAATTCTGAGATCGACGACGCGCATCGGCGTCCTGACCGTGATTCTGCCGTCCTGCGGCCTGCGCCTTTCGCTGATGTCGAGCTCCGACATGATCTTGATCCTGGAGACGATGGACTGAAGGAGCGACGGAGGGATGTTGATCTTGTCCATCAGCACCCCGTCTATGCGGTAACGGACGACGACGTTTTTCGTCCTGGGCTGGATATGAACGTCGCTTGCGCCCAGCCTGATCGCTTCAAGAATGATCGCATTGACGAGCCGGATGGCCGGAGGCTCCTCGCCAATCAACAGCTCCTCGAGAGACTGGTCCTCCGTGTCGTCGATGACGATCTCTATGCCTTCGTAGGGGTCAATCCTGGAAAGCAGCGTTTCCAGGTCCCTGAAGTCCAGGACATCGTCAGGACGGTAAACCTCGTTGATCTTGGCCTGGATCGAGGCGATATCGGCCACGACGGTATGGATGTTGAGCCCGGAAACGAATCTCAGGTCGTCGATGAGTCCCAGATCGAGCGGATCTGCGACAGCCAGGGTGAAGCGTTTGCCTTCGAGCTTGAGCGGCACGACAAGCTGTCTCTCGCAGAAGCTCATGGGCACAAGGGAGGCCACGGCGGTGTCGACCTGGTATTCGGAAAGGGAGACTTCCTCCACCTGCAGTTCGCGGCGCAACAGGTTTCTGATCTCCTTCTCGTCGATCCAGTTCTGCTCCAGAAGCACCTTGATGAGCGGCTCTTTTCTCGCCACCTGGAGCCTGTTCAGCTCCTGGACCTGTTCCATGGTCAGCAGATTGTGCTTATTGAGCATGACGGCGAGCTGGCTCCTGTTCGTCACCATCAGCTTGGAAAGCGCCAGAACCTCGGCTGCCTTTTTCTGTTCCGGGAAAGTCGATTTCCCCTTCTCGTACTGTTCGACGGCAAGCGTCATGATGGCCCGCAGATCCTCGTCGTTCCAGGGCTTGATCGCCAGCTTGAAAGCGAGTCCTTCGCTGATCGATGCCATCACGGCCGTGATCTCGCTTTGCACGGTGAGCAATATCCTGACCATGTCCGACTGGATCTCCTTCGCCTTCCTGAGCAGATCGAGCCCGTTCATCCCGGGCATCTGATAATCGGCGATCAGGACGGTGAAGCGGGAGCGCGTCATCTGCTCCAACGCATCTTCGGCCTTGACTGCTGAAACGAACTGGTAATTGTCCTGCTGGAAAGTGTGCAGCAGGGCCTTCAGGACGACAGGATCGTCGTCGACGATGAGAATGCGATGGGGCGCCGCAGGAAGCGAAGGCTTGGATTTCCTTGACATTGCATTTCTGTTATCGATTTTTCAATCATATGATAATCCCATTTTCATTAACGCGGGATTAAATCAGCCTCATTCCCGCCGAATTGATTGACTTTCTCGCATCCTCTGGAATTGCCGAGAATACAGCTTTTCCTGAAATCGGAAAGCGCCGGCATTTCCTTTTTCATGCGCCTGTAGGCGAGTCCCCGCATAAAATAGGCCTTGGCATAGGCAGCATTCAAATCGAGCGTCCTGTCGAAATCGGCAATCGCCTTGTCGAACTGGCCGTCGGAATAATAAGCGTAACCCCTGTTGTACCAAATCTGGTAGATGTTCGGGCTGATGGCGATGGCTTTCGAGAAATCCGTTACCGCTTCGGAATAATGCCCTTCCAGCATGCCTGACCTGCCGAGGTTGTAATAGATCCTGTCCAGGCCGACCAATCCTTCCCTACCCTGCACCAGTCTGGACGCATCGCTCCAGAGCCGATACTCGCTGGAAAAGGAAATCAGCCTGTCTCTAGCCAGCGGGAATAGGATGAGGGAACTCGCCAGCAGGATGACGAATGAAGCTTTCGACGGGATTTTCGAGAAAACGAACGGCATCGCCGCGAAAAGACCGCCCACCCAGAGATAGCTCCTGTAGAGAACGAAGGATTCCTGTATCCTGACCGTCGAAAGCTCGGTCATGAAAAGCAGCCAGGGGAAAAGCAGGCCGAATCCGGCCAGCCCCGCCCTTCCTCCCTTGAGAAGAAGCCTTATTGCGATCAAAGGGTAAATCGCGAATGCGACGAAACCGACAACCTGGGGCATGGAAAAATACCCGGACGCGAAAGGCTCGCGCATGTCCACCGACATCATGGAAGGATCCGGGAAAAGCCACAAGGCAAGATATTTGAAAAAAAGCCAGCCCTGGGTCAGGACGCTCAAGGAATAGGCATGCGACACATTGATGTTTTCGGACTTGATCATCGATTCGCCATAGACTTCGTAGGGGGTGCCCAGCACACCCCTGGCCTTCATCAAGACGAGCAGGCCGATGACCGCATAAAGCAGGAAGGGAAGCCACAAGGTCTTCACCCATTGCATGGACGGTTTTTGCAGAAGGAATGTCAGCGCCAGCGCGACTGCAGGCAGCATGACGGCGTGCTCCTTGGAAAACACGGCAAGCAAATAGAAAATTGCCGAGGCCAGCAACCAGGTCTTCCTGTTTCCGACCACGCCTTCCATGTAGGCGAGCAGCATGAGGAAGCCGAAGCCTGCCGCCATGACGATGGAACGCTCGACGAGATAACCGGCTGCATAAACAGCCACCGGATTCAGGGCGAAAATCAGCGCGGAAAAGAAGGCCAGCCAGTCGTTCGAAAGCCCGCCATTTTCCTTCAGAACGACATTGAAGAGCCTTCTGAGGAAGAGAAACAAGGCCAGGGATGTGAAAAAATGCAGCAAAAGATTGCCCAGTCTGTACCAGATCATCATGTCGCCGAATAGCCTTTGCGTCCATGCCAAGGACGCATAGGGGAACCATCTCAGGTCAAAATGGATTTGAGCATAATGTTGCGCCATCTTGCTGTTGAAGAAGTTGAAGTCGTCGAAGACGAGCGGATTCCAGAGAAATTTCCCGTAAAGGGCATCGATGGCGACAAAAAGGAAAAAGGCAAGGATCAGAAAGGGGGCCTTCCCCTGCAATGGGGATTCCAGGCTGAACGCGGGCTTGTCAGACAACGGCATCGTAATTCCAGTTTCAATGTATCTCAAGCAGTTCGCGGTCGTTCCCAGCCGGAAAGCGCAGAACCGGGGGCAAAATACCTTCAGTCAAACAGGGATGATGGTATCACTGTAACGCGCCACCGTCATATCGTGAGTGATGAGCCGCATGGGCTCGACAAGCGCCTGGGCGACCAGAAGCCGGTCAAACGGGTCCTGGTGGTAGTTGGGCAACCTCTCGACTTCTGCCGCATGCTCAGGCTCGATGGCGAGAAAGCGATACCCCGCCTGCCGAAAATAGTGCAGCGCGGCTTGCCCGGAGATCGGCATATCGCCGCGCCCCAGACCATGCTTGATGGCAATCTCCCATATACTGACCACGCTGACCCAGACTGTACTGTGCGGCGCCAAAATCAGCTCCCGCGCCTCGACCGAAAGGCCGGGGTCGTCCGTGATGGCCCACAAAACCACATGCGTATCCAGAAGAAGATTCAACGGGCGGATATCCCCAGAAACAGATCGGTCACTTCATCATTATTCGTGTCGATATTGTCCGGCACCTCGAACGCGCCTTTTGCTATGCCGATGCGCTGTCCAGGCATTGAAACATCCACTGGAACCAGTTTGGCAGCCGGTCGCCCGTTTCGCGCAATGATTATTTCGCGCTCTTCTCCCTGTTCGATGGCTTCCACCAGACGAGACAGACTGGATTTGGCTTGCAACATATTGACGGAATGCATGGCGCATGCTCCATAAAAGAACTGAGTCTAGTCTAGTCTGGCTAATATCATCTTGTCAAAATTTTTCCATGCAGCACGAGGGAGCGCGAGCAGGGTCAGGTCTCACATTACAACATCGCCCAACTTCCGCACGAACGAGCAGCGAACGAGTAGGGTCAGGTCTCACATTACAACATCGCCCAACTTCCGCACTGCGCGGCTTACAGTCATGTAATGCACCGAGAAAAATGATGCGATTTGTTTCATGGTGTAGGCGCCGGATCGATAAGCGCGCGCCATTGCTTCATCGCGCTGCGGATATTCGATCCGGTATTGCATCAGCGATTTCACCAGAGGCTGTCGTTCTGTCTTTGGAATCTCCACGAGATCATCTTGGGGTTTCATTCCGATAAACCCCGAAATAAATTCATCATCCCCGAGAAATATTTGGTGCGAAAGTTTGCCCCAAGGACTTGGCTTGCCGACTCCATCATTGACAAATCCGACATATGACCTGACCGCCTGCGCTCGGTTCTGCCCGAACTGCGCCAGCAACCAATCTCTATCCAGCCAGTCAGGCGCACGGCCTTCATCGATCATCGCCTGGTAACTACTCCAGGGCCAAGCACCCGCATTTCCCACCATAGATGCGCGAACCGGGTTGAGCACCACATACCGCCCGAGTTCCAGGAGATGGGCATCCTTCTGAACCAGTATTGCCTTATATCGCCCCTGGAATACATGTCCCACCCGCTGGTGTCGACGATTGAATTGCTGGGTATAGACGCCATTCAATTGACGCATCCCCTTGGCAAGATTGCCTTCCTGCGTCTCCAGAAGCAGATGGTAATGATTGCTCATCAGGCAATAAGCATAAACTTTCCAATGAAAGCGGTGACAGGCCGCCCCAAGTAAACCGAGGAAGCCTGATCGATCCTCGTCGTCCTCATAAATATTTTCCCGCCTGTTACCCCTGGAGGTAATATGGTAGAGCGCTCCAGCAAATTCGAGTCTGAGGGGTCTGGTCATATGAGGCAGTATAATTCAAATGCTGGAATGTGAAACTCTTCTCCCATTCCCACAAAATGTTGGAATGTGAGACCTGACCCTACCAAGCCTCGCGACCCTACCAATGCTTTCCAATGCTAATGTTGGAATGTGAGACCTGACCCTACCAATGCCTCAAATGTTGGAATGTGAGACCTGACCCTACCAATGCCCAATGCTACCAATGGGGGCGCCAACAACAAAGCCCGTCACCTGGCGAGGTGACGGGCTTTCCGGTTTCAGTCAAACTACACTCAGGAACAGCCGAAAACCTTCTGCATGTTGGTGTTTC
The DNA here is from genome assembly GCA_021845885.1 of Pseudomonadota bacterium. Lineage (GTDB taxonomy): Bacteria > Pseudomonadota > Gammaproteobacteria > Burkholderiales > JABEVD01 > JABEVD01. The sequence goes on along the minus strand of JAJZVB010000011.1, from coordinate 1,868 downwards.
CTGTGAGTGAACAAGTGTTCGCCCAGGTAATAGCGGTTGCGCCTGCAGCGGCAGTCGGGGTCATAGTGACTGTGGAGGTATTATAACTCGTACCGATGTTTTGCAAGGTAATTTGAATGGCTTGACCGTTCTGCATGCTGACAGCGCTCACCTCAGTAGTAAGCGTCGGTCCAGTGGAAGCTATCCCGAGTGAAGTCCAGGAAAGTGCAGTAGTTGGAAGACCGCCATTTTCCTGCGCATACTCGGCAACGGCCGTCTTGATCGGATCGGCAAAGGTCGCCACCTTGGAAAGCTTGGCGCGGGTGATGTAATCCTGATACTGCGGGATGGCCACTGCGGCCAGGATGCCGATGATCGCCACGACGATCATCAATTCGATCAGCGTAAAGCCTTTCTGCATTTGCTTCATGATAAGTCCTTTATAAAAATTGCCGGAAATCCGGGAATGACCCCTCGAACTCCTAGTAGCAAGGCGTGTGCCAGGGGCGGGGAAGGGTGAGGCGTGAAGGGTGAGGGGAGAAGGGCAAGTGCGCATCTCCATTCGCTTCACGCACCATGTGCCGCGTGCTCACGACTCCTGACTCCTCGCCCCCTTACGCCTTTCCCTTTGTCCGCCACAATCAAAATCCGGCACAATGTGACGAATTTCGTCACGTCACGGGACATAACCGGGGATTGTCGAAACATCGACCTCGTCGATCTGCTCGGGGGACATGAATTCCCTGGCATACTGCAGATAGACTCCCTTCCTCACGAAAACATCGAAAATGTCCGGATCGATATGGTGCTCGAGGCAGAACCTGCCCAGGATGGCCAGCGTCTCGCTCAGCGTCTTTCCCTTCTTGTAGGGACGATCCCTCGCGGTCAGCGCTTCGAAGATATCGGCAATGCCCATGATTCTCGCCTGCACGGACATCTCCTCCCGCCTCAATCCTTTCGGATAGCCCGTGCCGTCCATGCGCTCGTGATGTCCTCCGGCATACTCCGGAACATGCTTCAGGCGATTCGGCCAGGGAAGCGATTCGAGCATGTCTATGGTCACGTCGATATGGCCGTTGATGATTTCCCTTTCCGCCTTTGTCAGCGTTCCGCGCCTCACCGTCAGATTCTCGACTTCATCGTCCGAAAGGATGCTCCGCCCGTCGAGCCGGTAGCGCGATGCGATTTCGTGCACCCGGCCGATGTCTTCGTCGCTCATCAATTCCGTACCGATGTTGCATTGGCGAAGAAAAATCATGTCCTCTTCGAGCAGGGCAATCTTTTCGGCATATTGCCTCTCCACGGCCTCCCTGTTCATGGGCGCAGCCAGGACCGCCTCGAGAAAGGCTATCCTGGCCTCGCGCTTCAGGCATTCGAACCTCGTCTCCACCAGCGCGATCCTGTCGAAAACCGTTTCCAGCTTGGTCGATTTCTCCATGACATGGGCAGGCGTGATGATCTTTCCGCAATCGTGAAGCAGGCCGGCTATCCTCAACTCGAAGCGGTCCCTGTCGGTCATCCTGAAATCCTTCAGCGCACCTTCATCGGTTTCGTGCGCCGCTTCGGCCAGCATCATGGTGAGGACAGGCACGCGCTGGCAGTGCATGCCGGTATGGGGGGACTTGTTGTCGATGGCGGCATTGATCACGCCGATGAAAGCCTCGAAAAGCTCCTCCAGCTGGATGACGAGCTGCCTGTTCGTCAAGGCGATCGCCGCCTGGGAAGCCAGGGACTCCGCAAAGCGCTGGTCCGCCATGGAAAATCCGACGATCTCCCCGGTTGTCCGATCCTTGGCATTGATGAGCTGGAGCACGCCGATGATTTCCTTCTCGTGATTCTTCATCGGTATGGTCAGGAAGGATTTCGAACGGTAACCGGTCATTTCGTCG
>JAJZVB010000118.1 GCA_021845885.1 Pseudomonadota bacterium | reverse complement strand
GACATCAAGCGCCCACACTTATCGACTGTATATTTTTAAAGAACATTCCCGCTGACACATTCCTGCAATGGCGCCAGCAGAGAAGCGGAATCTTACAGCTTTCCGCGCAACCTTGCAAGCCCATCCCCCAGAAAAATATTCCTCGAAATCCGGGAAACGGGCGAATTCTATAGGCACTCGATCCAATGCGCAAGAGGGACGACTCGAAAAATTCCTTAGCAGGCTCTAGAATCAGGAACATGAAATTTCAGCAGCGCCATGCCTGGGACCTGTCCCCGAAGGAAGCCGTCCTTGTCCAGAAAACCCTGGCGGGAGAAATCGTCCGCTGCAACGAGTATGGAAAAATAAACCATGTCGCAGGAGTGGACGCAGGTTTCAAGGACGGCTTCGCCATCGCCGCAGTTGCAGTCCTGGAATTCCCCTCCCTCGAACTTGTTGAAGTTGCCCGATCCAGACTTCCCGCATCCTTCCCCTACATTCCCGGACTCCTTTCCTTCAGGGAAGCGCCTTCGGTGCTCGGCGCCCTTGAAAAACTCGCCATCCTCCCCGATCTTCTGCTTTGCGACGGGCAGGGAATCGCCCATCCCCGCCGCTTTGGCATCGCCTGCCATCTCGGCATCACTACGGGAATCCCCTCGATCGGGGTTGCGAAAACCCGTCTTATCGGGTCCCACGACGATGTCGGCAACGAAAAGGGAAGCTGGGTACCCCTGACGGACAGGGAAGAAACCATAGGCGCAGTATTGAGGACAAGGCGGAGCGTCAAGCCGGTCTATGTTTCCATAGGGCACAAGATCGATCTCGCGACGGCAATCTATTTCGTGATGGCCTGTACCACGAAATACCGGCTTCCTGAGACGACCCGATGGGCGCATCGCCTCGCCTCGGAACCCTGAAAACAAAAAGCCCGGTCTCTGGGACCGGGCCTGGGAATTGGTTGCGGGGACAGGATTTGAACCTGTGACCTTCGGGTTATGAGCCCGACGAGCTGCCAGACTGCTCCACCCCGCGTCAGAGAACGTAACTATAGCAAGCCGCGGCGCCCCAGTCAATCCGGACTCGATCCAGCCAAGACCAGGTTGATGTTTTGCAGGAAATGTTTAGAATTGAACCATGACTGCAGCGGAAAAAACCGTCATCGAACCGAAGAAGTCCGGCACAAAGCCGCCAGACATGTTCAAAGTGCTTCTTCTGAACGATGATTTCACTCCTATGGAATTCGTGGTCGTGGTACTGGAGCGTTTTTTTTCGAAGAGCAGAGAACAAGCAACGCAAATCATGCTCAAAGTACATAGGGAAGGTCAGGCGGTATGCGGCATTTATCCGAAGGATATTGCCGAAACCAAGATGGAGCAGGTAGTTGCCTTTTCAAGGCAAAACGAACATCCGTTGCGATGCGTGATGGAGGAAATGTAAATGATCGCCCAGGAACTTGAAGTCAGTCTGCACATGGCCTTTGTCGAAGCAAGGCAAAAGCGGCACGAATTGATCACGGTCGAGCACCTTCTGCTCGCGATGCTGGACAATCCGGCAGCAGCCGAAGTGCTGCGCGCATGCGGGGCCGACATGGAAGATTTGCGCCATGCGCTAAACGAATTTCTGAACGAGCATACGCCCATCGTGTCTGGAACCGAAGAAATCGACACCCAGCCCACCCTGGGATTTCAGCGCGTCATCCAGCGCGCCATCCTGCATGTCCAGTCATCCGGAAAAAAGGAAGTCACCGGGGCCAACGTGCTGGTCGCAATATTCGGAGAAAAGGATTCCCATGCGGTTCACTTCCTGCATCAAAGAGGGATCACCCGCCTGGATGTCGTAAATTACATCTCCCATGGCATCAGCAAGGTGGGGCAGCCGCAACAGGCCAAGGCCGAGACGGAAACCGAAGGCGAGCACGAGCAGTCTGCTTCGGGCGCATTGGAAAATTTCACGATCAACCTCAATGCGATGGTCCTCGCCGGGAAAATCGACCCGCTCATCGGCAGATCGCAGGAACTCGACAGGGTAATCCAGACGCTTTGCCGCAGGCGCAAGAACAACCCCCTTCTGGTGGGGGAGGCCGGCGTCGGAAAGACTGCTATCGCGGAAGGCCTCGCCCGGCGAATCATCGAAGGCGAAGTACCCGACCTGTTGAAGCAGAGCCGCGTCTATTCGCTGGACATGGGGGCGCTCCTCGCAGGAACGAAATACCGGGGAGATTTCGAGCAGAGGCTGAAGGCCGTCCTGAAGCAGCTCTCCGATCATCCCAGCAGCATTCTTTTCATCGACGAAATCCATACGCTGATCGGGGCCGGCGCCGCCTCGGGCGGCTCGCTCGATGCATCGAATCTTTTGAAGCCCGCGCTGAGCTCGGGGCAATTGAAATGCATCGGAGCCACGACCTATCTCGAATACCGCGGCATTTTCGAGAAGGATCATGCGCTTTCCAGAAGATTCCAGAAAATCGACGTGGAAGAACCCAGCATAGCCGACACCATCGCCATTTTGCGCGGCCTGAAATCGCGCTTCGAAGCCCACCACCAGGTCAAGTACAGCTCCGCCGCGCTTTCCACTGCGGCGGAACTGGCCGCGCGCTACATCAACGACCGCCACCTTCCGGACAAGGCCATCGACGTGATCGACGAAGCGGGTGCTGCGCAGCGCATCCTGCCAAAATCGAAACAGAAAAGGGTGATCGGAAAACAGGACATCGAAGAGATCATCGCCAAGATAGCGCGCATTCCTTCGCGCCAGATCTCGACCGACGACAGAACCGCCCTCAAGATGCTCGACCGCGACCTGAAAGCGGTCGTGTTCGGCCAGGAAAAGGCCATCGAAGCCCTTTCCGCTGCGATAAAAATGACTCGAAGCGGGCTCGGCAATCCGCAAAAACCCATAGGCGCCTTCCTTTTCTCCGGACCCACGGGCGTGGGAAAAACCGAAGTCGCGAAGCAGCTCGCCTATGCCCTCGGCATCGAACTCATCCGTTTCGACATGTCCGAATACATGGAGCGCCATGCGGTTTCGCGGCTGATCGGCGCCCCGCCGGGATATGTGGGTTTCGAACAGGGCGGCCTGCTTACCGAAGCCATCACCAAACATCCCTATTCCGTATTGCTGCTCGACGAAATCGAAAAGGCCCATCCCGACATATTCAACATCCTGCTGCAGGTGATGGACTACGGCACCCTGACCGACAACAACGGCAGGAAAGCCGACTTCAGGAATGTCATCATCATCATGACGACCAATGCCGGCGCAGAATCCCTGGCCAAGACGTCGATCGGATTCGCCCAGGCGAAAGAGCCCGGCGACGAAATGGCGGAGATCAAGCGGCTTTTCACCCCCGAATTCAGGAATCGGCTGGATGCAACCATTTCCTTCTCGCCGCTCAGCCAGGAAATCATTCTGCGCATCGTCGACAAACTCCTGATCCAGCTTGAAGAGCAACTGCACGAGAAAAAGGTGGAAATCTCCTTCACCCCGGCGCTCAAGGCCCATCTTGCCAAGCACGGCTTCGACCCCCTAATGGGGGCAAGACCCATGGCGAGACTGATCCAGGACACGATAAGGCGCGCGCTTGCCGACGAACTCCTTTTCGGCAGGCTTTCCGAAGGCGGGGAAGTCGAAGTGGATCTCGACGAAAACGAGAAGATTCTGCTCAATTTTTCAAGGGAACCCGAAAAGGTAGCCTAGCCCCAAAATTCCGCAAGTTGCATCTCGATGAAATTGATCTACTGTAGATAGTGTTTTTCACTATTTTCAGTGGATTATGATAATAAAACTTTATCAAACCCTTCAAACATTGCTGCAGCGCACTTTTCCCTGGCTCATTCTTCTCCTCCTGCCTTCCATTCCATTGCATGCAGCCCCGCTTTACCGGCCTTCCACCAGCTCGACGCAATCCCACCAGTCAACTGATGTAAAAGTTCTGGGGGCCGGCATTTCGCTTCTCACGCTCATTCTGGCGCTGTGCATGGAGTGGCGAGCGAAGAAATGTCACAGGGAAGTCCTGCGTCAGCAAGCCGTTCTGGAAACCATTCCGCTCGATACCGCCCTGTTCGACAAAGAGGGACGCTGCCTAGAAATCCTGCCAGGAAGACGGGAAATGCCTCTGGTTAAAGGCCGACATCTTCACGAAACCCTCCCGGAAGAAGGTGCGAGGCAAATTCTGGGAGCCATCCGGAGAACCATCGAAACAGGCCAAGCCGGATTCTTCGAGTTCGCCATGACTTCATCCGGCATGGAAAAGCGGTATGAAGCGAGCATCCTGCCGGCAGGCGACAAGGCAATTTGCATCTGCCGGAATGCCTCCAGCGGGACTTCCCTCGCATCGGAAAATACACGCCTTCGATCCATATTACAGTCGCTCCGCAATGGCGTGATCACAACAGACTTGAACGGTCATATCACCTATATCAACCCGGAGGCCGAAAAACTCACGGGGTGGCGAAGCGAAAATGCCGCCGGATCGCCTCTTTCCGAGGTATTCAGAATACTCGTCGAAACCAGCCGTGAAACTGCGGAAAACCCGGCTTTGACAGCTCTCAGGAAAAATGCGGCCGGTTCAAGAAGAAACCTGCTTCTCATCCGCAAGGATGGCTCAGAAATCGGCATAGACGAATCGACAGGGCCCGTCGCGAACGACGCCGGTGAAATCACAGGCACGGTAATCGCCTTTCATGACATCAGCGGCGACAAACAACTGCTTTGGCAAGCCGGCCACGATGCACTGACAGGGCTGCTCAACAGGGTATTGCTGCACGACCGCCTGATACATTCCATGGCCAGCGTGAAAAGACAGGGCAAGCTTCTTGCCGTGCTTTTCATCGACCTCGACGGCTTCAAATCGGTCAACGACAATCTGGGACACGCCGCAGGAGACATGCTGTTGAAGGAAGTCGCCCTGAGGCTGAAAAAGGCGATCCGCGCCGAAGACACCGCTGCCCGCATCGGGGGAGACGAATTCGTGGTGTTGCAGGAGGCTTCCGACAGGTATGAAGTGCAAAGCAGCCTGGACCGCATCATGAGCACGATCAATTCGCCCTTTCTCATTGACGGCATGCCGGTTTCCGTGTCCCCCAGCATAGGCGTTGCGCTCTACCCTGAAAACGACGCCGAGCCGGAAACGCTTTTGCGTCAGGCCGACATGGCCATGTACCATGCCAAGCAATCCGGCCGGGATCAATACCATTTCTTCGATTCCAGGATGGATGTCATGGCGAGAAAGAACCATGAACGCCAGATCCGGATTGCATCCGCGCTGAAGAACGGCGAACTTCGCCTTTATTATCAACCGAAGATCAATCTCAAGAGCGGCCGGGTCACGGGGCTCGAAGCGCTCATTCGCTGGCAGGATCCGGATCTCGCCACATTGACACTTCCCCGCGACTTCCTGCCCGCTGTTCAGGACACGCAGTTGATCGTCGATATCGGCACCTGGGTGATCAACAAGGTCCTGGAACAGGTGGAGGCATGGCAAAGCAATGGCCTCGTGGTAGAGGCCAGCATCAATGTCGCCGGACGCCAACTCCAGGACCCCGGTTTTCTCGCCATGCTCAAAGCTGCATTCAAGGCCCATCCCGAAGTGGAACCTTCCCGCATCGAGCTTGAAATCCTGGAGACGACTGCCATAGCGGACTTCGATTCCATCCTGCAGATATTGTCGGACTGCAGGGACGTCGGCGTCAGGCTTTCCCTGGACGATTTCGGAACGGGCTATTCCTCGCTCTCCTACCTCAAGAATCTGCCTGTGGACAGGATCAAGATCGACCGGAGCTTCGTGGCCGACATGCTCGAAAACAAGGATAATCTGGCGATCATACGCAGCATTGTCAGCCTGTCCAAAATCTTCAACATGGAAGTGATCGCAGAAGGGCTGGAATCGACCTCGCAGGGCCAGATGCTGATCAGGATGGGTTGCGGATTTGCGCAGGGCTACGGCATAGCGGAACCGATGCCGTGGGATGCCGTTCCGGAATGGATGAACGCCTGGTCGCAAAACCCGGCCTGGATGAGGAATGTTCACTAGTTCTCATCCATAAACGCATGTTTTTTCGATTCTCAGCCCTTGGCAATGCCGCCATGGATAGGCGGTAATCACCAGAGAAGCGCTTTTTTTCGTTAGCAGCCCTTATCGCATCA
>JAJZVB010000117.1 GCA_021845885.1 Pseudomonadota bacterium | reverse complement strand
GAGGAGAAGGTGAAGCGCGCCATCCTGCTCTCGGTGAACGGCATCGCGGCGGGGCTCAGGAATAGCGGATAAGCTGGCCGGTAAGCCGGGTTCTGTCTAGGACAGTCATTCCTCTAGGCCCAGGGTTGCTCCTGGGCTCAAGCAACCTACCCGGGAACAGCGCGAGCCACGCTATCGTTCCCCTATTTGGTCTTGCTCCGGATGGGGTTTTCCCTGCCGCCCGCGTTGCCGCAGGCGCGGTGCGCTCTTACCGCACCTTTTCACCCTTGCCTGATTCCTTTCGGACCATCGGCGGTTCGTTCTCTGTGGCACTTTCCATGGCCTCACGGCCTCCGGCAGTTAACCGGCATCCCGCTCTGCGGAGCCCGGACTTTCCTCTCCCCTTTCGGGCAGCGACTGTCTGGCCAGCTTCATGCCATTTTACCACCGGAAAGCCATTCCTGCAGGAATTCCATGCCCCATTTCACGCCGAAGCCCGTGATGTCCGTGGAAACCGCGCCGAGCCCGCCCTTGCAGTTGCTCGAAGAAAGGTCCATGTGCAGCCAGGAAATGCCTTCGTCGACGAATTTCGAAAGGAAACGGAATGCCAGGATATGGTCAGCATCCCCTTCAAGGGTGCATTGCTTGATGTCGGCGACATCGCTTTCCAGTTCCTTTTCATAATCGAGATCGCGAGGAAATGAGCACAATCTCTCCCCGCTCCTTTTTCCGCATTGCAGGGCGAGATCGAGGAGTCTTTCTTCGTTGCCGAAAATGCCGCTGTACCTCGAACCCAGGGCGACGCCCATGCTTCCCGTGAGGGTCGCGAAATCGATCAGCAATTCAGGTTTTTCCCGGCAGGCAAGAGTGAGCGCATCGGCGAGCACCATCCTCCCTTCCGCATCGGTATGGACGATCTCTATGGTGGTGCCGTTCAGCGATTTCACGACGTCGTTCTGCTTGTAGGCCTTCGGGCTGATGTGGTTCTGAGCGATGGCAAGCCAGCATTCGATTTCGATATCGAGCCCGGCCTCGCTTGCCGCGAGCAATATGCCCAAGGCGACCGCGGAACCGTTCATGTCCTCGTGCATGCCGTGCATGTATCGGGCCGGCTTCAGGTTGTGCCCTCCCGTATCGAAGCAGATCCCCTTCCCCACAAGCGCAATTTTTTTCTTCGCATTTTCAGTGGAATAGGAAATTCGGACGATGGCCGCATCCTGATCAAGGCTTCCCTGGGCCACTGCGCAGAAAGCCCCCGCCCCCATTTTCCTCAGTGCTTCGAAATCGTATTCCTCGTATTCCCACCCCTTCTCTTTCGCGAGCCGAGAAATCTTCTTCCGGTAGGTCCCCGGCGTGAGCTCGTTGGGAGGAAGCGCAGTGAGATCCCGGGCGAGAATGTTGCCCAGGCTGGCCGCACGGATCGTCGAAAAATCGCCCTTGCAGCCGGAAAGGAAGATCTCCTCCAGCCTTTTCGGTTTTTTCTTCCTCATGGTGGAAAGCGGGTGGCCGTTGATCCATGTGGCATAAAGGACGGTTTCGGCAAGCCTTTCATCCCCTTCGACAAAAATCGAGATTTTCCCGGGCTCCTCCTCGAGAAGCGGTTCGAGTCCTTTCCTCACCAAGGTCTGCTTCTCGAATTCGCTTTTTCCGGACTCGACCATCACCCAGCTGATCATCGATCCGTCTTCCAGGGTGATCGAGACGGGCTTCTCCTTGAGACCGGAAAATGCCATCTTCTTTCTCGAAAGGATTTTTTCGAGGATGATTCTTTCCTTGACGGTTCCCGGATCGCAAAAGACATGGAGCCTGTGCTCCGCCATAAAAGGTTCGAATTTCAGTTCTGCGAGCATTCTGGTTCTTTCACATGAAAACGGCATTATAATGCCTATCTTTGTTACGGATAACGCCATGAAGCAGTACCTCGATCTCGTCAGGAACATACTGGATGCGGGAAGCCTGCAGGAAAACAGGACGGGGATCAGGACGATCAGCATGCCTGGCGCGATGATGAAGTTCGACCTTCAGGAAGGCTTCCCGGCCGTGACGACGAGAAAGCTCGCATTCAAGTCGGCAGTCGGCGAGATGGTCGGATTCCTCAGGGGAAGCAGGAATGCTTCCGAATTCAGGGAACTCGGCTGCAAGGTATGGGACCAGAACGCCAACGAAAACAGGCAGTGGCTCGACAACCCCTACCGGCTCGGAACCGACGACCTGGGGGAAATCTACGGCGTGCAGTGGCGGAAATGGCCTGCCTACAAGCTGCTCGATTCGGGCAACAACAACCAGATCATGGATGCGGTCTCGAAAGGCTACGAGAAAATCGCCGAAATTTCCGAGAACGGCGTCCAGAAAGTTTTGCTTTACAAGGCCATCGACCAGCTGAAGCATTGCCTCGACACCATCGTCCACAATCCTTCGGACCGCCGGATACTTTTCCACGCCTGGAATCCCGCTCAGCTCGACGAAATGGCGCTTCCCCCCTGCCATCTGCTCTACCAGTTCCTGCCCAATGCATCGAAAAAGGAGCTCTCCCTCTGCCTCTACATCAGGAGCAACGACGTGGGGCTCGGCACCCCCTTCAACATCGCCGAAGGCGCCGTGCTGTTGAGCCTCGTCGCACGCCTCACGGGCTTCACCCCGCGCTGGTTCACCTATTTCATCGGGGACGCCCATATATACGAGAACCACCTCGACATGCTCAGGGAGCAGCTGAAGCGGGAGCCTTATCCTTCTCCTAAGCTCATCGTTTCAGACAGGATTCCCGAATTTTCGAAAACCGGGAAATACCAGCCCGAATGGCTGGAAAAAATCGGGCCTTCGGACTTTTCGCTGGAAAATTACCTCCACCACCCGCCGCTCACCGCCCCCATGGCGGTCTGATCGGCTTGTTCCAGGTTAAGAAGTCGAAACGAATGAACATATGGGTCGACGCGGACGCCTGCCCTGCTGCGGTCAAGGAAATCCTTTTCAGGGCCGCCGAGCGGGTCAGGATTCGCCTCACGCTCGTCGCCAACAGGCCGATGAGGATCCCCCCATCCCCCTTCATTCATGCCATCCAGGTGCCCAACGGATTCGACGAAGCTGACAGGAAGATCGCCGAACTCGCCTCAAAAGGCGATCTCGTCGTCACGGCCGACATCCCGCTCGCAGCGCAAGTGGTCGAAAAGGGCGGAATCGCCCTGAATCCCCGGGGAGACCGCTACACACGCGACAACATCGGGGAATCCCTCAGCCTGCGCAACTTCATGGACGAAATGCGCGGATCCGGCGTGCAGACTGGCGGCCCGTCCGCCTTCAGTCACGCCGACCGTCAGGCCTTCGCCCGCGAGCTCGACCGCCTCCTTTCCGGATCGGGGTGAAATCGTGCATGGACAACCGGAAGGCTTTGTGCTATTAACACGGCCCTTAAATAAGCTAGACGTGATATATCATTCCGGGATGGACAAAATCGATGCACGAAAGCTTAAACCGGTTCACCCCTTGGATTTTCGGTACAACAGATAACTATGCAAGAACCAACCCAAAAGAAATCCCATCGTCGATGTAAAAAATATCAACAATGCGGTCGACATGGGGGCTCGCCAGAACAGAAAGCTGATCTCGACCACAGCGACATTTTGTGCGATAAAGACCACCGCCAGGCTGGAAAGAATCAGGATCAGCGCTAATTTCAGGTTCATATTCCAAGCTGGAAATGGTCGTTGACAGACAGCCTATGCGTCGCATGGGGCATCATTTGAATTTGGAATGGGCCTCGGCGACCCCCGCCTTGAGGTCTTCCCAGATTTTGTCAGCCGTTTCCTTGACCTGCCCCCATGCTTCGCCACTGGTCTTCCCCAGCTCCTTCATTTTCTCGGACGCCGCATGCTGCTTGGCACGCAACTCATGAAGTTCCTTGGCGCGCTTGACCTTCACGTCAGCCCCCGCGTTTTCCATTTTGGCTTCCAGTAAATCAATCTGGGCGCTCCATTCCTTCAGTTGCGCCGCCATTTTTTGTTTATATGCGTCTTGAATTTCCACGGATTACCCCTCCATCATTTTTTGGGTTTGCTGGTTTCATGGCCGATGACGCCACCGACCACTGCGCCACCCACCGTGCCTGCGGTGCTGCCACCGGTCAGAACCGAACCGCCCACAGCGCCGACACCGGCGCCGATATAGCCGTGTTCCTGTCCTGCGTCGACATCCCGGCACATCCAAACAGCACGACTACTGCTGTGCCGCATTCACTGCCGCTTTATGTATGGTGTTCATTTGGAATACCTCGCATTACCTTGAAATTATCGTCGCGGTAATCAACCTCATCCGCCCTACTTCACCACCAGATGGTTTTCAACATCCCGTACGCCTGCCACCGCGCCAGCCAATGTTTTTGCCCTGTCGCTGGATGCCTGGGAATCGACCGAACCGCTCAATGTCACCACGCCTTTCACGGTATCCACGCTGATTTGCAGCGTTTTGAGACCGGGCTCGGCAAAAATGGCTGCCTTGACCTTGGCCGTAATCGCAGTGTCATCCATCGCCACGCCAGCTTTATCGCCTTGCTCGCTCATTTGTTCGCCGACTTTGTCGGTCGCCTCGCCTATTTTCTTGCCGGATTCATCCACTGCCTGATCGATTTTTTTACCTGCGGTCTCTGCAGGCCCTGGCTTGTCGCATGCGGCAAGTCCGACAGCGAACAGCATCGAAATGCTGACCCATTTGAAACGCTCCGCAGCTTTCATTTTGCTTTCCTTTCACACCAAAAACATAAATCCTCACGCATTACAGCCGTCCCAGTAATATCAAAATGAGCAGGATGATCAACACCAGCCCGAGCCCACCGCTCGGTCCGTAACCCCATCCCCTGCTGTGCGGCCAGGTCGGAATCGCACCGATCAGCATCAACACCACGACGATCAATAATATGGTTCCCAATGACATTTGGTTTCTCCTAAAGATTGGGGTCTATCTTTATTGCATCCCCGTTATCCATCGCCCAAAAAAACTTCGGAATATGTCGGCATGACCGCTTACCAATCCAATGTCTTCACCCCCATCCTCATGGTAGATCAGAAAATCCGCCAGTCAAGACGGTTTTCTGCATATTCATGCGGCATGCATTGACCCCGGAGTTCATTCACGCTAATATAATTGACAAGTCAATAATTGATGAGTCAATCCATGCATTCCTTCAGAGGAAAGCTGCTTTCGATGCTCGGGCTGTGCTTCGTGCTGGTCATGGTTGCGCTCGATCAGACCATTATCGGCACGGCCATGCCGACGATCGCATCCGACTTGAATGGCTTCGGCCTTTACGCCTGGGTGGGAACGGCCTACCTGCTGACTTCCGTCATTTCGGTTCCGATCTTCGGCAAGCTCGGCGACGAGCATGGCAGGAAAAATTTCGTGGTCGCGGCAATCGTCCTTTTCACGCTCGCCTCCATGCTCTGCGGGGTGTCATTGAGCATGCTCCAGCTCGTTCTTTCGAGAGCGCTGCAGGGCATCGCAGGGGGGATGCTCGTCACCACTTCCTTCGCGAGCGTCCCCGATCTTTTTCCGGAAGCCCGCGAGCGGCTGCGCTGGCAGATTCTTTTCAGCACCGCATTCGGCCTCGCCAATGCGGTGGGCCCTTCGCTGGGCGGGTATTTGACCCAGTACTGGGGATGGCGCTGGGTCTTCTTCGTCAATTTTCCAGTGGGGCTATTGAGCCTTTATTTCGTCTGGCGGCATCTTCCGAAAATCAGGCACAAGGAAAATCCGCCCTCGCCGCTCGACTGGCAGGGCTCGCTCCTCATCGCAGCGTTCCTTTCCTCATTCCAGCTTCTCGTTGAATGGATGCCTCTGGGAAAACCTTTCCCGGAGCTGCTCTTCCTCGCCCTGGCGGGGGCGATTTCGCTCTTTGCGCTGATCAGGTGGGAATCGAAGTGCGAGAACCCCGTCCTTCCCCTTTCCATGTTCACCCACGAGAGCTTGGTTCCGCTTTTCGGACTTTCGCTCGTCATGGGTTTCTGCATGTTCGCGATCATGTATTACACCCCGCTCCTTTTCCAGGGCGGATTCAATCTTGCCGCAAACGAAGCCGGACTTCTCGTCACGCCTTTCGCCGTATTCATCACGGTGGGCAGCATCGTCAACGGGAGACTGGTGACGAGAATGAACCATCCGAACAGGATGCTCTATTTCGGCTTGGCCCTTTTCCTTCTTTCATCCCTTTTCATCACCCATGTGGACGCGTCGA
>JAJZVB010000116.1 GCA_021845885.1 Pseudomonadota bacterium | reverse complement strand
ACTGCGAATTTAGCTTGCGCGCTTTCGCTCTTCAACAGGTCCGACATCTCATGGCTTTCTCCGCCGGACAGGGCGAGGAGCCCCATTTCGTGATAGACCATGTGGGCGAGCTCGTCATGGCTCATGCGCCCCGAGAGCGCCAGCATCACGCCGGGATCGAGATCCCCGCCCCGAGTGCCCATGACGACACCTCCGGCAGGGGAATAGCCCATGCTGGTGTCGACCGACTTCAGGTTTTGCATGAGGCAAAGGCTCGCTCCGCTCCCCAGATGGGCCGCGATGATCGTGCCATGGGCTTCCTTTCCCAGGATGGAAGGGAGTTTTTTCGCAATATGCGCGTAATTGAGGCCGTGAAAGCCGTATCGCTTGAGGCCGAATCTTTCCGGAACGGGAAGCCGCTTCGACATTTCGGGCATGGTTGCATGGAAGGCGGTGTCGAAGCAGGCGATTTGGGGCGCGCCGAAATTCGAGCAGAGTTCGAGCCCGAGCAGGTTCCCGGGAAGATGGAGCGGCGCGAGCGGAACGAGATTCTTCAAGCGCTTCAGCTCCTTTTCGTCCACCAGCCTGGCCGGCTCCGAAACATCCCCGCCGTGCACGAAGCGGTGCCCGATCAGGTCGGGAATTTCCCCGACTGCCTTCATCAGGCTTTCGAAAGCCGTTTTCTGCCCTTCGAGATGATCGTACCTGAAATCCTTCCTGGAGCCGTCTTTAGAGAACAGGCTCGCCTTCAGCGAAGAAGAGCCGCTGTTGACGACGAGCAGATTCAGCTGCGCCATGTCCATTCGGCGATCTCGGGCATGTCCTCGCCGTGCCTGTGGATGTATTCCCTGTGCTCGACGAGCTTGTCGCGCATTTTCTGCCTGATGTGGGGCGCCTTGCCGGCGAGCGAAGGAATCCTTTCGACTGCATCCATGACCAGGTGGAATCGGTCGAGATCGTTGAGGACGGTCATGTCGAAGGGCGTCGTGGTGGTGCCTTCCTCCTTGTAGCCCCTGGCATGGATGTTCGGGCTGTTCTTCCGCCTGTAGGTGAGCCTGTGGATGAGCCAGGGATAACCGTGGTAGGCGAAGATGACGGGCTTGTCGGGCGTGAAAAGGGAAAGGAAATCCCTTTCTGAAAGGCCATGGGGATGCTCTTCCCGGGGCTGCAGGGTCATGAGGTCGACGACGTTGATGACCCTGATCCTGATTTCGGGAGCGAGGTTTTTCAGGATGTCCACTGCGGCGAGGGTTTCGAGGGTCGGCACGTCGCCCGAGCAGGCCATCACCACATCGGGCTCGGCGCCATTGTCGCTGGAGGCCCATTCCCAAAGGCCGATTCCCGCCGAAACATGCCTGAGTGCGGCATCCATGTCGAGCCACTGCGGTGCGGGCTGCTTTCCCGCCACGATGACGTTCACGGTGTTGCGGCTTCTCAGGCAATGGTCCGTGACGCAAAGCAGGGTATTGGCATCGGGTGGAAGATAGATCCTGATCACGTCGGATTTCTTGTTCACCACATGGTCGATGAATCCGGGATCCTGGTGCGAAAAGCCGTTGTGATCCTGCCGCCAGACATGGGAGGTCAACAGGTAATTGAGCGAGGCGATCGGCCTTCTCCAGGGGATTTCCCGGCCGGTCGTCTTCAGCCATTTGGCGTGCTGGTTGAACATGGAGTCGACAAGATGGATGAACGCCTCGTAGCAGGAAAAGAAACCATGCCTTCCCGTCAGCAGATAGCCTTCCAGCCAGCCCTGGCAGGTATGCTCGGAAAGGATTTCCATGACGCGGCCGTTCCGGGAAAGATGGTCGTCGTAATCGTAGGTATCCAGCATCCAGGTCCTGGGGGATGCGTCGAGCACCGCGCCCAGCCTGTTCGACGCCGTTTCGTCGGGCCCGAAAAGGCGGAAATTGCTGCAATTCCTTTCCATCACGTCCCTGAGCAGGTTGCCCATCACCCTGGTCGCTTCCGCCATGCGGCTACCCGGCTTCTCGACTTCCACGGCGTAATCCCTGAAATCGGGCAGCCTGAGATCTTTGAGCAGCATGCCGCCGTTGGCTTTCGGGTTCGAACCCATGCGGCGCTCGCCTTTGGGCGCGAGTTCGCGAAGCGCTTCCTTCAGGCGGCCATTCTCGTCGAAAAGCTCCCATGGCTTGTAGGACTTCATCCAGGATTCGAGAAGCGCAAGATGCTCGGGCTTTTCCTTCAGTTCGGAAAAGGGAACCTGGTGAGAGCGCCAGAAGCCTTCGGTTTTCAGCCCGTCCACTTCCTTGGGGCCCGTCCACCCCTTCGGGGAGCGCAAAATGATCATGGGCCAGATCGGTCTCGATTCATCGCCTTCCTCGCGGGCCTTTTTCTGTATGGTCCTGATTTCCGAGATGACCCTGTCCACCGTTTCGGCCATTTTCAGATGCATGCATTCGGGGTCTTCGCCTTCGACGAAATAGGGGTTGTAGCCGTATCCCCTGAAGAGGCTTTCGATCTCGTCATGGCTGATTCTGGCAAGCACGGCGGGATTCGCGATCTTGTAGCCGTTGAGGTGGAGTATGGGCAATACCGCCCCGTCCCTTTTCGGATTCAGGAACTTGTTCGAATGCCATGAAGCCGCCATGGGCCCCGTTTCGGCTTCCCCGTCCCCCACCACGCAGCAGGCGATGAGTTCGGGATGGTCGAAAACTGCGCCATGGGCATGGGAGATCGCATAGCCCAGTTCTCCGCCTTCATGGATCGATCCCGGCGTCTCAGGCGCGGCATGGCTGGGAATTCCGCCGGGAAACGAGAACTGCCTGAAGAGATGCTTCATTCCTTCCTCGTCCTGGGAAATGTTCGGGTAGAACTCGCTGTAGCTGCCCTCGAGATAGGTGTTGGCCACGAGGGCGGGTCCGCCATGCCCGGGGCCTGCAAGATAGATCATGTCGAGGTCGTATTGCTTGATCGCCCTGTTCATGTGCACGTAAATGAAATTGAGTCCGGGAGTCGTTCCCCAATGGCCGAGGAGCCTCGGCTTGACATGTTTGAGCTCGAGCGGCACCTTGAGCAAAGGGTTGTCGTAAAGATAGATCTGGCCGACGGAAAGATAGTTCGCGGCAGCCCAGTAGGCATTCATTTTTTCCAGTTCTTTCTGCGCAAGCTTTTCCATCGGCGGCCTCCCCAAAATAAACCATTCTAGACCATGACGGTGACATGGGAATGACAGTCAAAGCATCATTTTGACGGCAATGAAATTTGAAAAAGCGCAACCAATAAAGTAATCTGACGCACATTTGGGACGACCCTTTGGAACTGTAGAGAGTGATGTCGAACGCTCCGGAGCATCAAGCGCAGCAGATACTGGCCGAACAGATCAGGATACTTTTCTCCCGCGCGCAAGTCGTCTATCTCGTCAACATTCTGGTGGCAGCCGTCACGCTTGCCGTGCTCTGGGAGTCCGCTCCCAGAGGCCAGCTGATCTTCTGGTGCACATCCATCCTGATTTTCGCGCTGGTCAGGCTCTATTACCTTAACACTTACAGGAAGAATCCGGAGCGGCAAAGGCTGGAGTTCTGGCGCCGCTTTTCCATCGCGTCTTCGGCATTTTCAGGATTCCTGTGGGGCGGGCTCGGGGCCGTCCTTTTCCCTGAGGATTTGCCCGTGTACCAGTCCTATCTGCTGCTCGTGGTGAGCGGCATGCTTGCAGGGGCGGTTTCCTCCTGGTCGGTGTATATGCCCGCATTCAGGGCGTTCTTCCTGCCGGCGAGCCTTTTCTTCAGCCTGAGACTGCTCATCGAAATCATCGGCAACGAGAGTCGCATCATGGTCGCCCTGGCGATGCTGTTTGCGGGCTTTTCAGCCGCGCTTTATTCCTTCGCGAAGAATGCGAATCGCGTTCTGGTCGATTCTCTGAACACGCAGTTCGAGAAGCAGGTGCTCGCTCAGTCGCTCGACGAGAAACGCAAGGAGGCGGAATATTCCGAAAAGCATCTCAAAAGAGTACATCGCGCCCTCCTGGCGATCAGCGAATGCAACAAGACCCTGGTGCGCGCCAATCTCGAGTCTGAACTGCTTCACGATTTCTGCAGCATCCTGGTGAAAAGGGGGTATCGATTCGCCTGGGTGGGATATGTCCAGAAGGACGGCGTGAAGAGTGTGCTGCCCGCTGCAAAGGCGGGTTTCGACGACGGCTATCTGGAATCGAGCCGCTTCGCATGGGGAGACGGCGAATTGGGAGGGGGGCCGGTTGGCATTGCCGTGCGCATGGGTAGTGCAGTGGTGCTCAATAATCTTGAGTTCGATCCCCGTTTCAGGCCATGGCGGAAGGAAGCCCTCCGGCGAGGCTATGCTTCGATGATTTCCCTCCCGCTCAGGATGGAAGGCAGGGTGATCGCCGTATTGAGCATCTATGCTTCCGAACCGAGCATGTTCGACACCGCTGAAACGGACCTGCTTCAGCAGCTTTCAGACGATCTGGCCTACGGAATCCAGAGCTTGAGGAGCAGGACGGAAATCGCCAAGCAGGCCTGGCACGATTCGCTGACAGGCCTTCCCAACCGCTCCCTGTTGAGGGATAGGATGCGTCAGGCGATGGCCTCAGCAAAGCGAATGGGGCGGATCCTGGCCGTCCTTTTCCTCGATCTGGACGGCTTCAAGCAGATCAACGACCAGTACGGCCATGCCGCCGGGGACGAGCTCATCAAGGAAATTGCCTCCCGGTTCGTCTCCTCCGTACGGGCCGGAGATACCGTTTCGAGGCTGGGCGGGGACGAGTTCGTGATCCTCCTGGATATCGCCTCCCTGGACGAAATGCACCAATGCGTGGAACGAATCATGGGAGAAGTCAGGAATCCCGTTCCCATGGAGGGGCATGCCGTTTCCCTTTCCGTCAGCATAGGCATCACGCTTTTTCCACAGAACGATGCGGATGCGGATGCGCTTTTGCGGCATGCGGATATGGCGATGTATCAGGCGAAGCAGGCGGGGCGCAATTGCTACAGAATTTTCGATCTCAACATGGATCAATTCGCAAGGCTGAATTTCCAGATGAGGGGCAGGATCGCGGAGGCGCTCAGCAGGCGGGAATTCCGTCTTTTCTATCAGCCCAAGGTGAATCTGAGGACAGGCCGCGCTTTCGGCGTGGAAGCGCTGATCAGATGGGATCATCCCGAGCGCGGACTGCTTGCCCCGGTCGAATTTTTGCCCTTTGCGGAAGGCTCCGAGCTCATCGTCAGGATAGGGGACTGGGTACTCGGCGAAGCGCTGGATCAGGTTTCCTTGTGGCGGGAAATGGGCCTGAACATCGGGGTCAGCGTGAATGTCGCTTCCGAACAGCTGCACGAACCCGAATTTTGCGCGAAACTGCAGGCTGCGCTTTCCAGGCACCCTGATCTCGAGCCGCAATGCCTCGAGCTCGAAATCCTGGAAAGCGCAGCCCTGCAGGACATCCAGCTCGTCAAGAAAGTGCTGAACGAATGCAAGGCCCTCGGCGTCGTGCTTTCCCTGGACGATTTCGGAACAGGTTATTCCTCGCTCGCCTATCTGAGGCACCTGCCTGTCGACATCCTCAAGATAGACCAGAGCTTCGTCAGGGACATGATCGATGACCGGGAGGACCTCGCCGTGATCGAGGGCGTGATCAGCCTGGCGAAAACCTTCAACCGGGAACTGATCGCGGAAGGCGTCGAGACGGCGGAGCACGGACGGATGCTGCTGCAGCTCGGCTGCGAAAGGGCCCAGGGATATGGCATAGCGAGGCCGATGCAGGCGGACCGCATTCCGGGCTGGGTGCAATCCCTGGACTGTGCGATCGCCGATTAGCGATCCTTTTGACAAAGCCGGATTAGGTCATTAGAATAGGCGGTTTCGCTCAGGAGGGGTTCCCGAGCGGTCAAAGGGATCAGACTGTAAATCTGACGGCTCTGCCTTCGAAGGTTCGAATCCTTCCCCCTCCACCAGAATTGATGTGCCGGGAATGCCGGCCTGAAATGGATTTGCGGGTGTAGCTCAATGGTAGAGCAGAAGCCTTCCAAGCTTACGACGAGGGTTCGATTCCCTTCACCCGCTCCAGTTAAAGGTTCGCCCATGTAGCTCAGTGGTAGAGCACTCCCTTGGTAAGGGAGAGGTCACCAGTTCAATCCTGGTCATGGGCTCCAGTTTTTTTGATGGAAGATGTCAAGAGGGAAACATCATGGCAAAGAGCAAGTTTGAGCGGACGAAGCCGCACGTGAACGTAGGGACGATCGGACACGTTGATCACGGGAAGACGACGCTGACGGCGGCGATCACGTCGGTGTTGACGAAG
>JAJZVB010000115.1 GCA_021845885.1 Pseudomonadota bacterium | reverse complement strand
CGATCCGGTATTGCAGCAACAGGTCGAAGACGGCCATTGGGATCAGGCCATCGACCACGTCATCAAAAACCTGTTCGACAAGCCAGCCGAGTTCTACAATCTGGACAAGCTGCGCCGCGCCGCAGGAATGGACCGCCGCCTTACCCTGCGTGAAATTCTGGAAAAGATTTTCGGCCTGATCCCGCGCTTCAAGGCCAAGGATGAAATGCTGGAAGACGAATTCCAGAAATTCCTGCTCGATGCCTCGACCGAAGACATCGGCAAAGAGGCCGACAAGATCGTCGCCCTGAAATACTTCTTCAAGGCTTACGCCACAGACGGCCGCCTGCGCGACATCATCGAAAACAGTTGAACTCGTCGCGCCCTCGTGTTTTCGTCCAGCGCCGCCCTTGAACCCCGGCTCCAGGTTCCGCAGAGTTTGTCTGGGATCGCAACCTATTGTAAACTCGTAAATATTATGGAGATTTCCCCGGTAGCCGGCCTTTTGAAGGATACCGGACTCCTCCATCAAGTCATTTCCATTTAGGAGATTGGTTCCAGCATGAGCCTTCATCCCAACCGGCCCGCCAAGCTCGTTTTCTCGTACCTCTTTTCCGGAGAAGGGCAAGGCAGGCTCCTGGATGCAGAAGCCGCGCTCGACTGGCTGAAACTTCCCGCCCATCCGGAGACGGAATACATCTGGCTGCATTTCGACAGCCCGCATGGCATAGAGGAACACTGGCTGCAATACCTCGAGCTCAGCATGGCTTTCAGGGATACGCTGCAGGAAGAGCGGCGCTCTTCACGCCTGACCCGCAGGCACCACGGGCTCTTCGCAGTAATGAACGACGTGAACTACGACGCGAGCGGAAAGATGACCGAAGTCTCTACGCTCTGGATCAGCTTGCGCCAGCGCTGGCTTCTGAGCGCATGGGACAAGCCGCTTCGCTCGGTCGACGAACTCATCAAGCTGATCGATGCCGAACACGCCTTTCCCAGCCCGCTCTCTCTGGTCACGCAACTTCTTTCCGAGCAGGCAGACGTTCTGGTGGAAATCCTTCACGACGTCGCCAATGCCGCAAACGAAATCGAAGAAAAACTCGCGAGGAACCAACTGCCAAAGCGCTCTTCGCTTGGCCACTTCCGCCGCGACCTCATCAGGCTGCAAAGGCTGCTCGCACCGGAACCGGATTCGCTTTTCAGGATAGTGAGCCGCCCGCCGAAATGGGCGAAGGACGAGGAACTGGATTACCTTCACTTTGCAACCGAGAATTTTTCGGTGGCGATGCGGGACATGCTGAACCTTCAGGAGCGCATCAGGCTGCTTGAGGAAGACATCGCTGCACGAGTGGGGGAAAAGACCAACCATAGCCTGTTCATCCTGACTTCAGTGACGGTTATCTCGCTGCCCATGACCGTAGTGGGAGCGCTCTTCGGCATGAACGTGGGGGGGCTGCCTTTCAAGGGGAGCAGCATCGGCTTCTGGGTTCTGTTCCTGATTTCGTCCATCATGACGTTGATCGCGGCATGGCTGGTCTTCCGTCTTTTAAGGGAAGACTGAAATTGTCGGGGTAAGGTCTTTCCATATCACCTTTTTTAGGGCGATGGCCGAGGCATACTTGTCAGGTGGATATACGCTTGCGGAGGTGGCGAAGTATTTCGGGGTTCACTATACTACCGTGAGCCGAGCGGTTCTGAGGTTGGAATGCGCAGGCAGATCAAAGCATTAGTGATGTGATATGGAAAGACCTGCCCCCTGCCCCCCCTTTGGCCGAAAAGCGGCAGTCCCACGATCGTCGCAGGAAGGAACCATTGCGGAGCAGGACTTCCCTTATCGCGCAACACGGCATAAGATGCGTGAAGGATTTCACCGGCCGTCGGAGGCATGATGCAGAAGGAAGTCAAAATCGAGTGGATGGATGAGCCTGAAGATCACGATTATCCTGCGGCCGAATCGTACCTGAGCCTGATTTACGATCCCCAGGCCGCGGCCGGGTCCGTCCAGAAGCTCAGGAAAGCCCCTGTCACGAAATTCAAGGCGAAGGACATATTCAGGGCATCCGGGCTGTCCCTGCTGGGCGTCAGCAATTCGCACGTGGAGAAGGACAGGAAAAAGATACTCGACGGAATGAAGCTTTCCCCTCTCCTGCTCGTGCGTGACAGCGATAACGGCAAGGTGATCATCGCCGACGGCTACCACCGCCTGTGCTCGGTGTATTCGTTTGCCGAGGACGCGCTGATTCCCTGCAAGATCGTAGGGAGCCACTGATTTATTTCCACACGGTCGCGACGCGACTTTGCGGGATGAGATTCGAGGCGCGCGGCGAAGTCGAATGGTCATTCCATTCGCGAGCCGCGTAACAATGAAGATCGGCCGCAAAGCCCCGTCCCAATTGGGTTGCGTGAAAACGAAGCGAAGCGCAGTTTCGAGGTACGGCCAAATCGAGCGCTCGCTTTGTCGCGCTCCTTGATGTCGTAGGCCCAGCTACGATCTGCGTCGCGCGTCTGGCGATCATCTCGATTTTCCCAGCAACGCGATCTGCGCGGGAATAAATCAGTGGCTCCCTAGCCTTCCCAAGGGGAAAAATCACTTCACCCAATATTTCATCAGGAAGGCGGCGAGAAGCGAACACAAGGCCGAAAATGCAAAGGCGGACTGATAGCCTATCCCCTGCCAGAATGCGCCGAAAAGCAGGGATGCTGGAAGGAGCATGAATCCCGTGACGAGGTTGAACCAGCCGTAGGCGGTTCCAAGCAGCGCAGGCGGGGAGAAATCCGCCACATAGGCCTTCTCCGCGCCTTCCGTTGCCGCCATGAAGAGACCGTAGAAGGCGAAAAGCGGCCAGAGCAGAAATGCGTTTCCGTCGAATCCCATGAGGGCATAGAAGAGCCCGTAGACGATCCATCCGGAAATGATCAGTCTCGATCGCCCGATCCTGTCGGAAAGCGCCGAAAGCGGGGTCGAGAAGAGCATCGCGGAAAAGGAAACGAGCGCCCAGAGCAGCGGCACCTGGTAGTCGGCAAGACCGAGGTCCTTCGCTCTCAAAAGCAGGAACATGTTTGACGAATTGCCCAGCGTGAAAATGGCGAGAACCAGCAGATAGCGCCTGAACGCCCCGGGAAATCCTTCCAGATTCCAGACGAATTCGGCCTTCCGGGCCGGCGATCTGGGCGGCTCCTTCAGGAACAGCACGAGCCCCACCACGATGACCCCGAGAAAGCCGGACCAGAGCAATACATGCCTGAGGGGCACATGGCGCGCGAGCAGGAGTGAGGCGAGCAGGGGTCCTGCGACCGCCCCGGCATTGTCCATGCTCCTGTGGAAGCCGAAGGCGAGCCCCCTTTTCTCCCTTTCCACGCTCATGGCGAGCATGGCGTCCCTGGGGGAAGTCCTGAGCCCCTTCCCCACCCTGTCGGAAAAGCGCAGGACGAGCAGGAAGGGCCATGAATGGGCGAAGGCCATCAGCGGTTTCGCCAGCGCAGCGACGCCGTAGCCGAAGACGACGAGCCCCTTTGCGGAATCCATCCTGTCGGAGAGCACGCCCGAGAACAGCTTGAACAGGCTGCCCGTTGCTTCGGCCACGCCTTCTATGATGCCCATCGCACCGGGGCCCGCCATCATGGCGATGTAAAGGGGAAGGATGGCGTAGACGAGCTCGGATGCCGCATCGTTGAAGAGGCTCACCAGGCCCAGGAGCCATACCGTCCTGGGCAAACTGAAAATGGCGTTCATCATGAGGCCATTCTAATTCATTTCGTATAGAATCCCCATTTTTGCGGAGGAAGAATGATCCCTTCCTATTGGGAAAAGGCCAAATGCGAGCTTTCCTGCCGGGATGAGGTGCTTTCGTCCCTGATAGGGCGTTACCCCGGAATCAGCCTCGTTCGCCGCGCAGATTCCTTCTCCACCCTGGCGAGATCGATCGTGGGCCAGCAGATCTCCGTCAAGGCGGCCGATTCGGTATGGGGGAGGCTCGTGAACGCTGTCGCGACCGTCACACCGGAAAGCATCCTTGCTTGCGAAAATCTGAGGGAATGCGGGCTATCGGGCAGGAAGGTCGAATACCTGCAGGACCTCGCCCTTCATTTCGAGAACGGGAAGCTGGACGATCTGAGCGCAATGGAAGACGATGAAATCGTGAAGGCATTGACGCAGATCAGGGGCATAGGCCAATGGACTGCCGAAATGTTCCTGATCTTCCAGGCGTTGCGCCCCGACATATTCCCGATCGACGATCTCGGATTGCAGCGGGCGATCAGCCTCCATTACAACGCCGGAAATCCCATGAAGAAGGGCGAGATGCGCGAGATTTCGGAACCCTGGAAACCCTGGCGCTCGGTCGCCACCTGGTATCTCTGGCGCAGCCTCGACCCCGTTCCAGTGGAATATTAACAGGCTGCTGAAAAGGTCATGAGCGCAGCCGAGACAAGGCGAAAAATGGTGATTTACATGGAATAAATGAGCATTTTGAGCCATTTTTCAACGCCGTATCGGCAAGCGCAATAGTTTTTCAGCAGCCTGTTAAACGAGCCTGCCGTCCTCGAGCCTCAATATGCGCTTCGTTCTTCTCGCGAGACGCTCGTCGTGTGTCACGATGACGAGGCTGGTGCCGAGATCCTCGTTGAGTCCCAGCATCAGCTCGAACATGGATTCGGCCGTATGGCGGTCGAGATTCCCGGTGGGCTCGTCGGCGAGCAGGGCCGAAGGATTCGTCACGAGCGCACGCGCCAAGGCCGCGCGGCTCCTCTCCCCTCCGGAAAGCTCGCCCGGCTTGTGTTCGAGCCTCTTACCCAGGCCCACTCTTTCGAGGATTGCCGAGGCCCTGTCCTGCGCCTCCTTCCTGCCCATCCGCCTGATCAGGAGCGGCATGGAGACGTTTTCCAATGCCGTGAATTCCGGAAGGAGATGATGGAACTGGTAGACAAAGCCCAGCGACCTGTTCCTGATTTCCCCCCGCTCGGCTTCCGATACCTTGTCGATGTTCCTGCCCATGATCCTGATCTCGCCCGAAGTCGGGCTGTCGAGCCCCCCGAGGAGATGGAGCAGCGTGCTCTTTCCGGAACCCGATGCGCCGATCACGGCCACGCTTTCCCCGGGCATCACGTCGAGATCGATGCCGAGCAATACCGGAACCTCCGTTTTTCCCTGAAGATAGATCTTCTTCAGGTTCCTGCAAGCAATCACTTCACTCATAGCGCAAGGCCTCGGCGGGATTGACCCGGGAAGCCCTGTAGCTCGGGTAGAGGGTGGCGAGGAAGCTCAATGCCAGGGAAAGCATCGTGATCGATGCCACGTCCGATCCTTCCAGGCTGGAAGGCACTTCGGAAATGTAATAGACGTCCTTGGCGAGGAACTGGGTGTGGAAGACATGCTCGATGAAGGGGACGATGACGTCGATGTTGACGGCGACCACCACGCCTGAGAAAACGCCGAGCAATGTCCCGATCACCCCGATCAGCGCACCCTGGACGACGAATATCTTCATGATGCTCGAAGGGGAGGAACCCAGGGTCCTGAGGATCGCGAT
Organism: Pseudomonadota bacterium; assembly: GCA_021845885.1. Lineage (GTDB taxonomy): Bacteria > Pseudomonadota > Gammaproteobacteria > Burkholderiales > JABEVD01 > JABEVD01. The sequence goes on along the minus strand of JAJZVB010000115.1, from coordinate 770 downwards.
ATCCGACTGCTTGTCCGTCACCATCATGACCAGGGTGGAAACGATGTTGAACGTGGCCACGGCCACGATCAGGAAAAGGATGATGAACATGACGTTCTTCTCGATTTTCACCGCCCTGAAGAAATTGGCATGCTGCCGGGTCCAGTCCGTGACGATGTCCTCCTGGGGCAGTTTCGAGGAAAGCTGCTCGGAAACCTGCGGGGCGAGATCGAGGTCCCTGAGTTTCAGCCGGACGCCCGTGACCACATCCCCCATCCTGTAAAGCCTCTGCGCGTCGCTCAGGTCGATCAGGGCGAGCCCGCTGTCGAATTCGAACATGCCTACCTCGAACAGGCCGACCACCGTGAACTGCTTGAGACGGGGCAATATGCCGGCAGGGGTCACCTGACCCTGGGGCGCGATCAGGATCACCTTGTCGCCCATGGAGGCGCCTATCGACCTCGCCACTTCCGAACCGAGCACGATGCCGAATTCCCCCGGCTTGAGATTCGAGAGGCTGCCCTTCTTCATGTGCCTGCCTATATCGGCGACCCTGTCCTCGGCTTCAGGCAGTATTCCCCTGATGAACACGCCCTGGACGGACTGGTCGAGGGAAAGCATGCCCTGGGCGAGCACATAGGGGGAGGATGCGACGACTTCGGGGTTTTTCATGGCGACACTTTCGACAGTCTTCCAGTTCGAAAGCAGGTTGTTGTCGGCCGAGATCTCGACATGCGCCGCAACGCCGAGGATACGGGTGCGCAATTCCTTCTGGAATCCGTTCATGACGG
>JAJZVB010000010.1 GCA_021845885.1 Pseudomonadota bacterium | reverse complement strand
TGCTGATCGCCGGCCAGGCGCGCTCCCGCAGCCTGGTACTGGTGTCGCGCAACCTGCGTGAGTTCCGGAGGGTGGAGGGCTTGAACGTCGAAAACTGGGAGGAGGATTGACTTGCCGATCCGATGTCCCGGCTAGCTCTTTTGCGCAATATTTGCCGAATCAGTGCTTTCCTTGAGCATCGAAATGATGTCGCGAAAAAAGGCGAAATCCCCTGAAAACTTTCCGTAATCGCCGTCGATTGCGGACCCGAATATTTTTGCGGCCCTGGATAGGCTTCTTTTCTTCTCCGGAACCACGGCTTTAAGCCATTCGAGTTTGGCTCTGGCGGAATAAATTTCCCTTGCATTGGACAAAGACTCGATGCGTGCCGTCACGGCCTTCCATATGCGCAGATCCCTCTCCCTTGGGGAATCGGGATGTCGCCATACGCCGAGAAGTTCGTGGATCAGCTTTCCCCCGCCTATGCCGATGACGTTTCTGCCGTGCTGCCTGTACCGGTAGAGCGCATTCGGCGTTGCTCTGATTCCGCTATGCAGCGCGCACCAGATTGCGAGCCAGTAGTCGTGAGGCATGTTGCAGGGCAGGGGCAGGGCGGCTTGCGCGGATTCCCTTCTTATTGCGGCTGCAGCGCCATTGATGTAGTTCCTTTTCAGAAGGTGCCTGAAGGCATTCCGCCCGAAAAGTGAAATTTCAGATCTGCTCAGCCCGTAGGTGCCGAGTACGGTCGTCTTGCCGATGGGCCTCCCGCTGCTGTCCACGGGCAGGCCGTCGGAAAAAACCATGTCCGGGCCGTCTTGGCCGAAAAATGAAAGCATTTCCTCCACCTTCCCGGGTTCCCATATGTCGTCCTGGTCGCACAGGAAAAGGATGTCTCCCGTGGCCATCGAAATGGCATTGGAGAAATTTCCGGCATAGCCGAGATTGCTTTCGTTGACCGAAACAGAAAAGAGGCTTCTTTCCCGAATCGGCAGCTCCTCCAGCAATGCGTCTATCGCTGACAGCGTATCGTCTGAAGATCGATCATCATGGATCGAAATCTTGTCAACCGGCCTGGTTTGTCCGAGAATGGAGCGGATCTGCTCGGCGATATAGGCCGAGCCGTTGTAGGTGCAAAGAATGACTTCGACGGCGGGGCTCATTTCGAGAGGAATCAGTCCCGGGGTTCGGCGATGACGACGATCTGGATATGCTTCATGTCACTCGTCAGATTCGGAAAAACCCTGAACAAAAGTCTTCTTAATGGCTTTTTCGGATCCCACCAGTTTTCGTTGATGCCGACCGTTTCAATGATCCGGAAACCCATATCTTCGAAAAGGCGCACAATGCTTTTCTCGGTGAAGAAACGCAGATGCGTCCTGTCTCGAATGCCCTGGTCTTCGTAGCGCCAGTCCTTTTCGAAAAGCAGGTGCTCGATGTTGGCGACATGCCGCATGTTGGGCACGCAACAATGGACCCGGCCTCCCTTTTTGAGTTTCCGTCTGCACAATGTCAAAGCACCGGCCGGGTCGACCATATGTTCGAGCGAATCGTTGAAGGTGACCAGATCGAAGTAGTTGTCCGGAATGGGGTTTCCACCATGGAAAATATCAGCCACGACTTGGTCGAGTCTTTTCTCCGCTATCGAGGCGGATTGGGGATCTGGTTCCACTCCCCAGACTTCCACGTTTCTGGTTTTCTTGAGCGAATGTCCGAAATTGCCTCGATTGCATCCGATGTCCAGGATTCTTTCGGCCTCTGCAGGCACGAGTTTTAACAAGGGTTGCCTTTCTACATCTTCATATTCGGGTCTTTCGAATGTGCTCATGGTTTTCCCAATTCATTGATGTTGAGGGGTAATATGGAGTCAGGTGAGTCCGCAACGTTAGACGGCCTGACTTCCGGTAATCTTGTACCATCTTTTGTGCACAAACTCGATCACGATGACTTCTCCTCCTTTCGGTTTTCCTGAAAGCTTCCATGTCGCGATTATCACCGCGGAATAGGAGAGCATTCCAAGGAAAACCAGGCCCAAGAGCCGCACCAGGTTGCCTGTGTGAATGAAAATGAGATCGTTTGCGCCAAAAAGGATTGCCGCCATGGCGAGCGACGAGAGGAATGGACGCCAAAGGGTCGCCAAATAGTCCTTCAGCGCTATGCCGGTGAGATTCAGGAAAACTTTCTGGATGGCCAGCAACCCTAAAAGGGAAAAGAAAAGGAACGTCCATGCTGCGCCGATAGGGCCATAATACAGGCTCATCGGGATGAAGACGGGCATGGATATGATCAGAAGCCCGGTTGAAACCATGGTGTTGGCCTTGGGATTGCCGATCGCAACCAGCACCAGATGGAGATTGGACTGCAATGCGCCGATTAATCCGGCCATGGTGAACAGCCTGAGGAGGGGGATGGCGCTGCGCCACTGGTCCCCAAGAAGGACTAGCACCGCAGGTTCGGCAAGGCAGGCGAGCCCTGCCGAGACGGGAATCGCGGTCAGGGCGATGATGCCGAAAACTTCGATGAATTTGGCGCGCAATTCAGGAAGATTGTCGGAAAGCTGAGAATAGGCGGGAAATACCGCCCGGTTGAGCGGCGCGATCAGTTCCGTGGAGGGAAGGGTGGCTATTTCGAAGGCGATGTTGTAAAGCCCCAGCCCGTGCGCGCCGACGGTTCTCCCGAGAATGAAATCGGCTGAACGGTTCTGAAGGAAAACCACGAAATTGGAGATGAACAGCCATTTCGAGAAATGAAAAAGATCGTGGCGTCCTGCAAGCGTGAATTTCGGGCGGTAGGGATGGATCCTGTAGCTGATCCAGACGGAAAACAGCTTTCCCGTGACGATCCCGCCCACCAGAGCCCAATAGCTTCGGTAGATCAGGGCGAGCGCCATGGTGATGACGAAGGAGGCGAGCTTCTTCGATACCATGAAATAGAATTCCTTCCTGAAATTCATTTCCTTTCTGAAGGCTACCGTGCCGACGTTCGCGAATCCCTGGGCGAGCGCTCCTGCGGACAGCGCGACGAGGATCCAGGAAAGCCTCGGCTCGTGGTAGAAACCGGCTGCGGGCAGGGCCATCGCGATCAGCAGGATGGCCGTTGCGATGCCGAAAAGCAGGTTGAATGTCCATGCGGTGTCGTAATGGACCCTGTCGGCGTCCTTGCGCTGGATGAGTACGACGTCGAAGCCGAATGCGCTCATCAGCTCGATCAGGGCCAGCACGGCGGTCGCCATGGCGACCAGGCCGAAATCCGCCGGGGTGAGCAATCGCGCGAGAATCAGCGTGCTGACGAGGCCTATGCTCCGCTCCGCAAGCCTGAGCAGCATCATCCATACGGTCCCCATCATGACGCCGGAGCCTTTTCTTTTTTCGGGCTGTTTCGTCAAGTGACGGCCTCCTTTTGATCGGCTTCGCGACGTTTCCCGGAAAGCATGTCGAGTATACGGATCAGCTTCGCCGCCTGCTCTTCCATGGAATACCTGCGGATCACCGAATCGCGCGCTTTCCTTCCCATTTCCAGGCGCAGATCGGGGTCCCTCAGGGCTTCGAGGCAGCTCATCCAGTCCTGCCTGCCCGAAGCCAGAAAGCCGTTTTTCCCCTGGACGACTACTTCCTCGTAGGAGGGGACAGGGCTTGCGATGACGGGCAAGCCCATGGCCATTTTCATGGTCAGGCGGTTTTCGGATTTCACCTGCCAATAGGAGATTTCGAGACCGGGAAGGGGATCATGGCGCATGTCGACCGGGATGATGCCGATGTCTGCTTCAGCCATCACCTTGTAGGCCGTGGCGATATCCCAGTTTACCGTCCTGAAATCCCGCTTCATCATCTTGAATGCCAGGGATATTTTTTCAGAAATTGCGGCTTTCGAGCGGATCTTCCAGTAGGCCTGCTTCATTCCGCCAAATAGGGAAGGCGGCGTGGGATAGCGGCCCACTATGGTCACGTCCATGAATTTCGGCGGGGAGCCGATGATCGGGATTTCGTGGAGTTCGCTGGAAGTCACCAGGACGGCTTCGAGCTTTCCATTTTTTCTTTCATGGAACGGCTTGAATATTCCCGGGTTTTCTATGCCGTCATGCACGACATGAATTTTTTCATGAAGCGACGGGTCGTAGAGGCGCTTCAGGTATTCGGTGACCACGATCGTGGCGTCCGCCGCCTCGGCCATGTCGTTTTTCACCAGGTCGCATACCCCGTAAACAGCCTTTATCCCGAGCTTCGAAAGCTGTCCCATCTCTTTCAGGGCGCTCTTTCCGTGGACTTTCTGGAAATAGGCGATTTCGATTCCCTGCTCGGCCATTTTCTTCGAGAGCCCTGACAGGTCGGGTTCTTCCATGCTCGTATCGGGCTGGAAGACGACGACCGGCAGGTAGCCCGCGGCCTCGAGGTAGGGGAACATGTTGAGCGCCGAGATCCTCGTGCTCGGGATGGGGCTGGAAGAATGCGAAAGCAGGACGAAGCCGATTTTTGCCGGGAGCATGTTCATCGACCGCGGGAAGACAGGATTTTCCTGAAAATGGCCTTCTGCCCGCGGCTGACTTCTTCCCAGCCGAATTTGCAGGCATGCCTTCTCGTTTCCTCCCGGGACGGCGGATTCGAGAACAGGTTCAGGACGGCCCTGGCGATCGCCTCCGGGGTTCTTTCATCGACCAGAAGACCTGCCTCCGGCGAGCAGACCGCCTCCCGCGTTCCTCCCACGTCGGTGGCGACGACAGGCGTGCCGCAGGCCATGGCTTCGAGCAGCACGTTGGGCCAGCCTTCCCGGCTGGAGGCCAGGATCAGGGCGTCGGCTGCGCTGTAATGTCGGACAAGTTCTTCCTGGGACAGATTGCCGAAGAAGGTCACGCGCTCCATGACACCGAGCTGTGATGCGAGATCCTCCAGGGATTTTCTTTCAGGTCCTTCGCCTATGATGGAAAGGCGCATGCTTTCGAGCAATTGAAGCGCCTTTAAGGCGAGATCGTGCCCCTTGGAATCCACGAGGTTGCCCACCGAGAGAAGAATGGGCCCCGTCTTCCTTGATTCCCGGGCCATGGGCCTGAAAAAATCGGCATCCACGCCGTTCCTGAGCACGGTGATCTTTTCCGGATCGAGCCCGAGGCTGCAAAGCGCATCCTTGAGCGCCGAACTCACTGCAATGATTCCCGAAGCCTGCTCTGCGGCCCTGAGGATCATTTTCCTGGGAATGCGGTATTGCGGGATCAGATTGATGTCGGAGCCGCGCGCCGTGATGACAAAGGGTTTGCCGAGCTTCATTCCCAGGAAGGCTGCGGCCACCCCGTCGGGATAGAAATAATGCGCGTCGATCAGGTCGAAATCCCGCCCCTGCCGGATCAACTGGCTCAGGATGGGCATCGAGGCCGCAGCCATCGAGATCGGGGCGAGGTTCATGCCTATCTTGGGAATGAGCGGATAGCGCGGATGGAACAGGTTGATGTTGTGCCTGTTCTCGTTTTTCGGAACCTTCGCATATTCGGCATACTGGCCGAATCCCTTTCCAGAAAAAGGAAACCAGGGAACCGGAGCCACCACCTTGGCCTCCACTTCCCCGCTCAGGAGGAGATGGCGAAGCCGGGTTTCCACGAAAATGCCGTGACGCGGCTGGATGGCGTTCGGATAGAGCGTGGTGAAGGTGAGCAGCCTGATTTTGTCAGTCATGGCGTTTCCCCGACACCAGCGCTTCGTAGACCGGCTTGTAGCGCGCCACGCTTGCAGTCCAGTTCCTTTCCTGCTCGACGAAAAGGCGGCCTGCAGTCCTGAACCGTCTTCCGTCGTCATTGAGGAGAAGCAGCGCCTTTTCCGCCAGATCCTCGACATCTCCCGCCCTGAACAGCATGCCCGTCTCGTTGTTTCTGATCAATTCCCTGTGCCCGCCCACGTCGGAGGCCAGAAGCGGCTTGCCCTGGGCCATGGCCTCGAGCGGCTTCAATGGCGTCACGAGTTCGGTGAGCCTCATTGAAAGGCGCGGATAGACGAGGACGTCGATCAGGTTGTAGTAATCCTGGACTTTTTCGTGAGGCACTCTCCCCGTGAAAATGATTCTCTTCTCAAGCCCGAGGCTTTTTGCAAGTTCGCGCAATGCGGGTTCCTGAGGACCGCCGCCCACGAGCAGGATGGCGGCATCGGCGTATTTCTCGGTGATGCCGGGAAGGGCATTGATGAGCAGCGCAAGCCCCTCATAGGCATAGAACGAGCCGATGAAACCGAGCACGCGCAGATCCTTCAAACCCAGCGTTTCCTTGAGGAAGATGTCGGCTTTGCCGTCGATTGAAAAATCGCCGATGTCCACGGCATTGGGGATCACCGTCACCTTGCTTTCGGGGACTCCCCGCTCGACGATATCCTTTCTCAATCCCTCGCAGATGGTGGTGACGGCATCGACTTTCCCGAACGCCCGGGTGTCCATCGCCCGGGTCATCCTGTAGCGCAGGCTGCCCTCTGCCGTCGAACCGTGATCCACTGCGGCATCCTCCCAGAATGCCCTGACTTCATAGACGACGGGAATGCCGAATCGTTTCCCGACCTTGAGCGCCGGGAAGACGTTGAGCGATGGGGAATGGGCGTGCAGAATGTCGGGCTCGATCTCCATGACCACTTCATGCAGCCTTCTTGCTAGCCCTTTCATGACGGAAAGCGGGTTTCCCATGGGCATGCGCGAAATCGGCCCGGAATAAGGGGGGGTGCGGAAAAATTTCCAGCCCTCGATTTCTTCTTCAGGCGCATTATATTTGCCCTGTTTTTCGCTCGTGATGTGGAAAGTTTCCCAGCCGAGTTCTCGCTGCGCCTTCAGGATGGAAAGGGTTCTGAAGACATAGCCGCTGTGCAGCGGAAGCGAATGATCGAGTACGTGCAGGATGCGCATGTCAATTCGCCTGTTTCAGGAAGGACTCGAACATCAGGAGCGACCAGATCGGTGCGCTGTAGTCGCGGCGCCCGGCCTGATGCTCTTCGACGAGATGGGAAAGGAAGGAAGGATCGAAAAGCCCGGTGTCGATGAGCCTTTCGCCCAGAATGGACTGCCTGACCCGCTCCCTCAAAGGCCCCCTGAACCAGCCCGCGAGGGGTACTGCGAAGCCCATCTTCGGCCGGTAAAGGATGTCTTCGGGAAGATGGTTCGATAGCGCCTTCTTGAAGATGTATTTCCCTTCCCCGTCCCTCAACTTGTATTCCGGAGGCAGTCCGGAAACCCATTCGACGAACTTGTGATCGAGTAGGGGCACTCTGACTTCCAGGGCATGCGCCATGCTCGCCCGGTCCACCTTGGTGAGGATGTCCCCCGGAAGGTAGGTTTTCATGTCGAGATACTGGATGAGCGAGAGGGGGTCTTCCGTCGGGGAATTCTTCGCATGGCTTTTCAGCACTTCGGCCGCTTCGTAGCCCTGCAGTTCCTGCAGGAACTTCCCGCTGAAGAGGCGCGATCTCAGCCTGTTTCCGAGTATCGAGACGCTGTGGAAATAGCCTTCGACGGAATCCCTCGCGAGCGCCTCGAAAGTGGATTTGGCCCTGAACATCCTGGGCGCACGGTCGAGCTTGGGATAAACCGATCCGAGGAAGCCGAAAAGCGGGCGCCGGATTCCCAGGGGCAGCATCGATCGCATTTTTTCTTCCATCATGTGGAATTTGTACCGCCGGTATCCGGCGAGATTCTCGTCGCCGCCGTCCCCGGAAAGGGCCACGGTGACGTTTTTCTTCGCCAGTTCGCATACCCTGTAGGTGGGAAGGGCCGAACTGTCCGCATAGGGCTCGTCGTAGAGCAGGGCCAATCTGTCGAGAAGGGCGAAATCGTCAGGTTCGACAGTGCCTACGCTGTGCCGGGTATGGTAGCGTTCGGCGACCCTGGCGGCATATTCCGCCTCGTTATATTTCGGGTCGTTGAATGCGATCGAACAGGTGTTCACGGGATCCTTCGAAAGCCCCGCCATCATCGCCACCACTGCGCCCGAGTCGACGCCTCCGGAAAGGAAGGCCCCCAGGGGCACTTCGGCGACCAGCCTGATGCTCACCGCTTCCTCTAGCCGCGCCAGAAGCTCTTGCTGCGCGTCTTTTTCGGAGATCGGGTCGTGGGACTTGAACGGGATGTCCCAGTACCGGACCGGCTCGCCCATGGGCTTTCCCCTGAATAACGTGATGCAATGCCCTGGAGGAAGCTTTTTTGCATCCCTGAAAATGGTTCTCGGCTCGGGAACATAGCCGTAGGCGAAATATTCCTCGACGGCGTAAGGATCCATTTCGCGGGGAAGCCCCGGATGGACGAGCAGGGATTTCAGTTCCGATCCGAAAAGGAAAAGACCGTTTTGGAGCAGGCTGTAATAGAGCGGCTTCACGCCCAGCCTGTCCCTCGCCAGAAAAAGCGTGTTCCTGTTCCTGTCCCAAAGCGCGAAGGCGAACATGCCCCTGAAGCGGTGCACGCATTCTTCCCCCCATTCCTCCCAGGCATGCACGATGACCTCCGTATCGCAATGGGTTCTGAATTTGTGTCCCAGGGCCTCGAGTTCCGGCATGAGTTCGACGAAGTTGTAGATTTCCCCGTTGAATACCACCACGACGCTGCCATCCTCGTTGAAAAGCGGCTGCTGGCCGGATGAAAGGTCGATGATCGAGAGTCTCCGGTGGGCGAATCCGAGTCCTGCCTCGAGATGCATTCCCCCTTCGTCCGGTCCCCTGTGGTATTGGGACTCGTTCATGGCATGGAGAATGTCCCTTGCAATGGCTGACTTTTCCCTGGTGTCGAAAATTCCGGCGATTCCGCACATGTTATTTTTCCGCTTTCATCAAACAATCGTCGTATACTTGCATATAGTTCCTGACCATGGCTTCCATGCTGAAATGTTCTTCCATCCTGCGCCTTGCGGCACGGCTGTGGCAAATCGCAAGATCCTGGTTTGAAAGGTATGTCAGCATGGATAGTGCCATGCGTTCGGCATCCGATGGCGGCACGATCAGGCCGGTTTGGCCGTGCAAGACGAGCTCGGGATTGCCCCCCACGTTCGTCGCGATCACGGGGAGGCCTGAAGCCATGGCTTCCAGTATGGTGTTGGATATGCCTTCGGCCAGGGAAGGCAGGACGAATAAATCCATTTTTCTCATCATTTCCGGAACATCGTCGCTTGCTCCCGTGAATTCGGCGAGTTCGGCATGGCCTGAAGCTTTCAGCAGGTTTTGAGCCTCGCTTTTCAATGGCCCTTCCCCCACCATGAGGAGGCGGACCTTTTCCCGGTATTGCGGCGCGATTTCAAGCAGGCGGACGAATGCCCTGGCCAGCGTCAGCTGATCCTTGACAGGCTGCATCCTGCCCACCGTCCCGATGACGAAATGATCCTTGGAACCATTGGCCGGGTGGAACCTGGCCGAGTCGACCCCGTTGTAAATCTGGGAGATTTTCCTTTCCGGAATGCCGACCTTCTCGTCGAGGTAGGACTGGAGGTCACGCGACAACGCGATATAGCGGGTGACGAAAGGGGAATAGGCGCGTCTGACGAGCCTGTATTTCCTGTTGCTGCCATCGAGGTCATTGACGTCCCTGCCGTGCTCGCCGTGTATCCTCGTCTTCACGCCTGCCATGGTTGCGGGCACGACGGCTTCTAGCGTCGCGAGATTCCGGGTGTGGACGATATCGGGCTTCAGCTTTCTGAACGCTTTCCAGAGCCTGAGATGCATGCCCATGTCCTGGCCTTCCTTCTTCCCGATATCGATGAGTTCGACGTTCTTTCTTATTCTCGAGCTGAAATCGGAATAGCCTTTCAGGCAGAGGATGGCATGCCGGTAACGGTCGTCGGGCATGCGGTTGATCAGGTTGACCAGACCATTCTCCAGACCGCCGATGTCCAGGCGGTAAATGACATGGGCGATCAGCTTCATTTCATTTGCCTTGCCGCATGATCGAGCATGGTCTTGATGTCGGGCAACGACTGCTTCAGGAAATCCCCGAGAATCGCTGATGCCTGATCCGGATCCGTGGAATAGGGGGTCGAGATGACGATTTCCGCTGCGTCGTCCGAGCCGTGCGCCATTCTCGATTCGGCCTCGAGGAATTTAGCCCTGTAGGGGTTGCTCGTCCATTCGCCGTTCACCCAATACCATTCCCAGGCAAGCAGGCGTCCGTTCGCCGATTTGAGCTTCGCCTGATGAATGAGGAATTTTTCTTTCCCGCTACCGGCTTCGATGGCCGCTTCCCCGACTTTCCCCCATACGGGATCCGTGGTGGTCACCAGCTGATTTCCGGAAGTGACGAGCTCTTTCCCCAGGCTCTGGTTGCGGTAATAGGCGACGAAAAGAAAAACTTCCTTTCCTTCCGTTCTGTAGCTTTTGTTGATGCTTGCCCGGCTTCCCAGGTAATGAGGCCTCCAGAAGGAAATGCCGTCCTCCTGCCAGCCTGCGATTTCCGGCATGTTCAGTTCGACTTGGGAAAACCTTTGCAGCTTCCTGTCGAGGTGTGACGCGTAGGCCCAGTTCGAAAGGACAATTGCCAGGATGATCGTCGTTGCGGCGAAGAATGGCGACGAAGACTCCTGAACTGTCAGGGCTTCTTGTCTTTCCCCGGTTTCCTGCAGGTCTTCCTTTTCCTTGAAGAATGAACCTATCCAGAAAAGCAGGAGCATCACGAGGCCGAAGAATATCCATCCGTAGATCAGATGATCTATTCCCGTGGCGTAGCGCATGCCGGCCAGATGGCCGATCATGACGATCATGTAGGCCCTGACCCCGTTCGCCAGAATCGGGACCAGGGCCGAAAAAAGAATGAAGACGAGTTTTCTGAAGAGGCTATGGTAAGTCAGGTAGGCGTAGAGGATGCCCAGCGTCAGCGAAGAAATCAGGTACCTCAGGCCTGAGCAGGCTTCGACGACGGACCAGTTTCCGTCAGGGAGGCTGAAGAAGGTGCCTTCCCGGTATACGGGTATTCCGGTCAGCTGCAGCGCGTCAACGGTGAAATCCGCAGTGAAGTTCATCAGGGCCGGAATGAGCGCATCGCCGATGGGAACGGAAAGGAAAAGGAAGAAAAGGGGGAAGGAAATCTGATAAAAAATTTTCTTCCCCAGAATGATCCAGGATGAGGCGACGATCATGCCGATCAGGCCATATTGCTGGACCACCATGACGTCCGCCTGGTGGCCGAGCTGCCAGATCACGGCGAGCAGAAGGAAGGGAAAAAGACCTGGCCATGCGGGTTCCGGAGACATTGCGGAAAGGATCTCCCGCTTTCTCCAGATCAGCCACGCGGCTATAGGGAAAATCAGGAATCCGTGCGTATAGGTTTCATTGCTGGCCCAGGTACGGACCGTGAAGGCGATCACGGCGAGGTTCGGCAGCATCGAAGCCGATATCGCCAGGAAAAGACAGAACAGGGCGATTTTCCAGCGCCTGTTCACGATTTTCCTTCCAGGAATGAGGCAATCTTTTCAAGATTCCTTTCCCAGTCGTAGCTTTCAAGGATGCGCGAGCGTCCGGACATTTCCCCTGAATTTCCAAGCAGGCGGAGCACATGCCCGGAAAATTCGATTTCGTCCCTCGCACAGATGCAGCTTTCGTTCTCGACGATGCCTTCGAGCGCCTGGGGCGAGGCGACGACAGGTTTTGCCATGGCCATGGCTTCGAGCACCTTGTTCTGTATGCCTCTTGCGATCCTGAGGGGGGCTACCGCCAGCCTCGCGTGAAAGAGATAGGGCCTGACGTCCTCGACCCTGCCCGTGACGGTCACGCCCTGAAGAGCGGAAAGATGCTTCACTTCCCTGGCGGGATTCGATCCGACGATATGGAAGCGCGCCCGAGGTTCGCTTTTCAGAACGAGAGGGAAAATTTCTTTGGAAAACCAGGTCACGGCTTCGATGTTGGGCCAGTAATCCATCGCGCCGGTGAACACGATCGCCTTTTCATCTTCCCGGAAAGGGTTGGGATAAGCCCTTTCGGGCGAGAAGTATTCGGCATCCACGCCGTTGCTGTAATAATGGATTTTGGACGAGCATTCAGGTGCAATGGTCCTGAAATGATCCGCTTCCTGCGGGGAGACGAAAAAGGAGACGTCGAAAGCCGACGCGATCTTCCTTTCGTACTTTTCCAACAACTGACCTTCCCTTCTGTAGATCGCGTTCAGCGGCCAGGGCTTGGAATCGGCATACTGGGTCCATTTGTCTGAATCGATGTCGACGAAATCCATGATCCTGAGCGCATCGGTGTGCTTCTCGACATATTGCGCCATGGCCGATGAAAACACGACGATTTTTTCTATGGAGAGATTTTCGATCAGGCTGTCCACCCAGGCCTGCAATGTATTGTTTCGGTAATAGGGCAGGGTGAGGGCCTCGCCGGAAGCCAGCCCTTTCAGGCTAGTCAGTCTGGACAGGCGCGGATTCAGGGGAACGATGCAGCATTCGCCGCAAATTTCCTTCATTTTTTCTGCGTGAATCCAGTCCTTCCCGTCGTCCACGAAAGTGCCGAGATGCACCCTGTATTGCTTGCGCAAATGGTCGAGGAGATGGAACGACCTGATCTTGTCCCCCTTGTTGGGCGGATAAGGTATGCGGTGGGAAAGAAAAAGCAGGTTCTCAGGCATCTTCAGCCCAGGTTTTTCACGATATACGGGCCGATGGCATTGGCGACCTGCTTCGGGAGCCTTCTCCATGCCTTGATGAAAAGCTGGTATTTCGGATTGAGCGGATTCTGGTCAGGAACCCTTTTTGCCTTGTGGAGCAGGTATTCGTAATTCAGCGGTGTGGGCTCGAATCCCCAGTTTTTCTTGAAATCGAAGGATCCCGTGCCGCGCTTGCTCCGGCCGTAGTCGAAAATTTTATATCCCCGCTCGCAGGCCCGTTTCATGAGCTCCCAGTATTTGAAGTCGTTCGCAGCAAGCAATCTCGCTTCCGGCATGTCGCCCGCATAATAGGGCAGGACTTCGTCCTTGAAATAGAAGGAAAGGACGCTGCTCACGGCATTTCCTTCCCGGGTGACGGTCAGCACTTCGCAGTCCTTGCCGAATACGTCCATGAGCAGGGAAAAATAGCTTCTTGAGAGCGCAGGCGTGCCGTGACGCAGCATGTTGTCCGAAAACACGTCGAAAAAGCGGTCGACGCCTGCGTCGATTTCGGCTTCGAGTCCGTTCTTGATGCCGCTTCTCACCATGGCGCGCTGTTTTCTCGGAATGTTCTTCATGTTCTGCTCCACGTCCGGATCGATGGCTTTGCGGAATGTGACGTAGAGATCCTTGGACGGCCAGTCTTCATGATGCGGCCTGATGTTGCGGTATTCGAGATAATCGACGTTCAGTTCGGATGCGAGTTCTTGCGCTGCAGCGTCGAGCAGTTCCCTGGCGGCGTCAGTCATGGCCGCTATCCCTCCGTATACGCAAAACGGAAGGGAGGAAAGAGAATGTCCGAAAAGAAAATGCCTGATTTCGGCGAGCGGAAGGATTCCGGTGATATGGCCTTCATCCTCGGCAAGAAGGAAATAGGTCTTGTGGCCGAAGGCGCGTTCGATGATTTTCTTCCACCCCGAACGATGGAAGAAGGTCGCGTCCACGCAGGTTTCGACAAAGGCATCCCATTTTGTCTCGTCCTCGGGTTGCATCAGGCGTACCGCAGTCATGATTGCTCCAGGAAAATGCAGTCCATTCTGTCCCACTCGAAATCCGAAAGGAGGGAACGTATTTTCCTCTCCATTTGTGACAGGTTGCAGTAATGGCGGAAACGCGTTTTCAGGCTGACCCCCTTCTGGCGGGGTTGCCCGGGATCGAGTTCCCAGGGATGGAAATAGAAGATGCAGGGCTCATTGTCTACCCTGTTGACCCGTTCTATCATCCATTTCGAGAGGGGATAGGGCAGCAGCCTGAAATAACCGCCCCCTGCCGCGGGAAGATTGCGGCTGAAGAGCGAAACAGTGGTTGCGGGAAGTTCCAGCAGGCCTTTGTGCCTGAATCCGAAGCGCGGGGCCTCGGGCATGCCGTAATGGTCGTGCCGGATGGGATAGATGCTCGAGCTGTAACGATAGCCTTCTTCCTCGAGGATATCCAGCGCCCAGAGGTTTTTGGCGCCTATGGAGAAGCTCGGCGCCCGGTAGCCTTTCACCTCCCCGCCGCCGATGTCTTCGAGCAGATGTTTGCTTTGCCTGACATCCAGTCTGAACGAGTCGGGATCCTGGTCGCTGACCCTGGCATGGCTGCTGCCGTGGCTAGCCAGTTCATGCCCGTTTTCGACGATCCGCCTCACCATTTCAGGATAGCGCAGTGCGATCCAGCCCAGCGTGAAGAAAGTGGCCCGTATCTTCTTTTCGTCGAGAAGCGAGAGGATCAGTTCGATGTTGCGTTCTATCCTGCAGGGCAGGTTTTCCCAGTTTTCGCGCGGAATATGGTTTTCGAAGGCGGAAACCTGGAAATAATCCTCCACGTCTATGGTCATGGCATTGCGCAGCATTTATTTTCCCGCCTGCAGCCAGTTTCCCATGATTTCGACGATCCTGAGGGAGGCCTTCCCGTCCCAGAATTCGGGGATCTTGCCGGTTTTTCCGCCCGTCTCCATGATGTCGGAGAACAGGGAAAGTATTTTTTCCCTGTCTTGCCCCGCCAGGGTGTTGGTTCCCTCGTCGATCGTGATCCGCCTCTCGGTATTGTTGCGCAAGGTGATGCAGGGGACACCGAGCGCAGTGGTTTCTTCCTGGATGCCTCCCGAATCGGTGAGGAAAAGTTTCGCGTCCCGCATCAGTCCCAGCATCTCCAGGTAGCCGAGCGGGGGAAGAACGAGCAGCCTGGGGTTCTCGAGCAGATGATTCAGTCCGAAATGGTCTATTTTGCCCTTCGTTCTCGGATGCACGGGGAAAACCACGTTGATCTTTTTGCTGATTTCCCGGATCGTTTCGAGCAGGGAGGTTAGCGTGTCCTTGTCGTCGACATTCGAGGGACGATGCAGCGTCAGCGCTGCATAGGGTTTCGAGGAAAAATGCTCATCGGAAAAAGTATCTTTCGGTGAAACGGCGCGCGGAAGGTTGTGGTGGAGCGTGTCGATCATGACATTGCCGACGAAATGGATGCGCTCTCCGGCAATGCCTTCGCGGAGCAGGTTGTTTTCCGCAACGCGCTCGGTGGTGAAAAGGAGGTCGGAAATCTGGTCGGTGAGGACCCTGTTGATTTCTTCGGGCATGGTTCGGTCGAAGCTTCTCAGTCCCGCTTCGACATGCACGATGGGGATGCCCTTTTTGGAGGCAACCAGCGCGCAGGCGATGGTCGAGTTGACATCCCCCACCACAAGGATGGCATCCGGGTTTTCGTTGTCCACCACAGGCTCGAAGCGCTTCATGATTTCAGCAGTCTGGATCGCGTGACTCCCCGAGCCCACCTCGAGATTGACATCCGGTTCGGGGATGCCGAGCTCGACGAAAAACTGATGGTTCATGGCATTGTCGTAATGCTGCCCGGTATGGACGAGAAGCGCCTTGATGCCTTCGTACGAGGCCATTGCTTTCATGATCGGGGCGATTTTCATGAAATTGGGTCTTGCCCCGACAACGCAGAGTATTCTTTTCATGATCTTTCCTTTTGACGTTTTTCCGCAGGCTGCACCAGAACCTTGCGGATGATGACGGTGAGGAGGCGGTTGATCGTCTTCTCTATGTTTTCCACCTTGCGTTCTATCCTGCCCATGGCCTCGTCTTCCGCCTTGGGGACGGCTTTTTTCTGCTTCGGTTCGGCGACGGAGGCGAATTCGCTGTCGATGTCGCTGATCACGGTCTTGACGAGATTCTCGTCGAATTCGCGCAATTCCTCGAGGAAGCCGAAAAGCAGGACCCTGTCGCATAGCCTGTTGATCCTTCTGGGTATCCCCTCCGTCGTCTGGTGGATGAGCCGGAATGCCCCTTCCGTGAATGAAGGGTCGTTGGTCCATCCTGCAAGTCTCAGGCGATGTTCGATGTAGGATTTCGTTTCGGCTTCGTCGAGGGGCCCGAGATGATAGGAGGCGATGATGCGCTGCCTGAGCTGAAGCATGCCTTCCCCCTGCAGCGTCAGGCGGAACTCCGGCTGGCCGAGAAGGAAGCTCTGCAGCAGGGGGCGGTCGTCAAGCTGGAAATTGGAAAGCATGCGCAGTTCCTCGACTGCACTCGGCGTGAGATTCTGGGCTTCGTCGACGATGAGCAGCGCCCTTTTCCCTTCATTCGAGCAATGCCTCAGGTATTTCTCGAGCCGGTGGAGGAGCTGAGCCTTGCTTCCTTCCACGTCTTCAATGCCGAAACCGGCTGCAACGGATTTCAGCAGGTCGTCCGCATCGAGCTGGGTGCTGACGAGATGGGAAGAAACGATCTTCCCTTTTTCCTGTTCGATCGACCTGAAAAGGTTGCGAACCAGGGTCGTCTTTCCCGCGCCCACCTCGCCCGTGATGACGATGAATCCTTCCCCCAGGGATAGGCCGTATTTGAGATAGGCCATCGCGCGCTTGTGCCCCCTGCTTTCGAAAAAGAAAACCGGATCCGGGCTCAGCTGGAAAGGTTTGGCGCGGAGCTTGTAATAGTCTGTATACATCGTCAATTGGCGTAATTCAAAGTGGCGATGAACGCATTTTCAGTGTAATTCAGATAGGCGGGCGCGATCATGGTCTGATGCCTGTAGGAAATATCCCCATTCAAGTGGCGGGCCAACTGCTCCGTCAGACCGACATTGAGCAGCTTGAAATTTTCATTCAGAGTCTGTCCTGGGAAAACCATCGAGGTCAGGGAAGCGTTGAAATGCGAACTCAGATGCGGAGAAAATTGCCAGTTCCAGCTGGCCGTTCCCCCCTGCTCATTGACCGCCCCGTAATTCGCAATATTGGGAAGCAGAGCATTTCCAGGCTCGAGCGAACTGCTCTTGGTATTGAATGCGGTCAGAATCATGATGCTTCTTGGCAGATTGATGCCCATCGAAGCATTGAATGTTTTCGCAAGATAGACCTGGTTGGTGATGACGTTTTGTCCGAGCAATGCCTGCCCGCCCAGTGACGCGATCAGCGACTGGACAGCTTGCTGGCGCGCGGCAGCGTTGGGAATCTGGGCCTGCAGAAGCTGATCGAGAAATGATGAGGTGGGGATGGTTTGCTGCAGGATGGTGCTGGTGACGTCTTCATTGTAGCTTGCCTGGAAAGTGGTCAGGCGAGTGACCTGATTGACGGTAAGCGACCGGGTGTTGCCGAAAAAGCGGTGCCCCACGGAAACCATGAATTTCGTGTGGGAGGTCGGCGCCCAGTCTGTTTCAGCCTTCCAGTACACGCTCTGGGGTTGGGGGCCGATGTAGACATAACTGTCCTTCTCGTAACCTCCCGTGAGGATGACCTTGAATTTCGGGGTGAAGAGATAGCCCATGTTGGCCGAATAATTCATCAGCCTTGTTTCGGGCATGCCGCCATATTGAATGACCGTATCGTTGTAATTCATCCCCCAGAGCAGGTTGTTGAAAGCCGATCCGCCATTGAGGGAGGCCGCCGTGCTGTCGCTGGTCGAGCTGTACAACCCCCCGAGATAGGCATTTCCTGTAGTCGAAGGCCCCCCTTGGCTGTAGTTCTGGATGGTGTGCGTGAAGCGCACTTCCCCGGTCGCGATCTCGCCGAAACGGTGAACGAGATAGGGGCTCAGACTCGAAGAAGAAATGTTGATGATGTTTCCTGTGGCATTGCTGAGGCTGGCCCCGTAAGCCCCAGCGAATGAAAGCGGCTGTTGCATGACGGATGCACCTGCATCGACAAAGAATGTCTTTTTGATTATTTCCGCAGTTCCGGAGGCATCCAGATGCGAATAATAATGGTCGAGCTGGCTTTGATTCCTGTAAAAGAGGCCCTGGACGCCGTAGTCCAAGGTCGCTTTGGTTCTGTTTCCCGTTTGGCGAAACGTGAATCCCGGCATGATGCTGCTGATGAAATCGGAAAGACGGTTGGTGGGGGCAAGCGTCAGGTTGTCCGTGTAGGTTTCGGAAAGCTGCAGTGTGGGAATTAATACCCAGGAACGAACCGGCGGCTGTGAATCGGCGGTTTGAGCCTGTTGGGTCGAGACGGCGCCTTGCTGGGTATTGGCCGGGTCATCCGCATGAGCATAGCCGAAGCCGAGAGCGAGCATGGCGAAGCCCAGCGCCCTATTGGCCATGCCTTTTCCCGTACCCGTAGCCATACCCGTATCCGTAATATTCGAAGCCGGGGATGTATGGGGTTTTGTTGAGCACGAGGCCGACGATATCGCAGGATTCGATCAGGGAAAGCGCCTCCTTGAGCGCCGGCTGGGGCGTTTTCTCGGCCTCGACGACCATGACGATCTGGCCCATATGGGAAGCGAGAACGCTGGCTTCGGTGGTGACCAGAAGCGGTGGCGAATCGAACAGGATGATACGGTCGGGGTAGCGCTGGGCCATGTCTTCCAGAAGGCCAGCCATGACATTGCTTGCAAGCAGTTCGGTTGCCCTCTTGTGATGGCGGCCGGGCGGGAGAATGGTGAGGTTTTCGATATTGGTCCTGATCAGGACATCGGACACCTTCACCCCCTTTTCCTGGACAAGATCCATGAGTCCCCTGTCAGCCGTGATGCCCAGATGGTGCAGAACGGAAGGCTTCAATACATCCGCGTCGACAAGCAGAACCGTGCGGTTCATTTCCATCGCGATGCTCATCGCCAGGTTGACCGAGCAGAACGTTTTCCCTTCGCCGGGCAGCGAGCTTGTCACCATGATCAGGTTGCCGTTCCTGACCGCCTTGTCGAAGGCATTGTCCAGCAGAGGCCGCTTGATCATCCTGAATTCTTCTGCAATCGAGGCGCTATAGTTTTCGCCATGAAGGGAAATGATATTGCGTTGTTTCAGACGCTCCAGGTTGATTTCGCGATAGTTTGCCGTCGAATCGGCGGGCATGGGCGATTCGTTCTCCGCGGGAGCGTCGGACTCAACCGCCTTCGCTTTCGGATTCAGCTTTTCCATGGCCTTTTCGATGATGCTCATTGTATTCTCCGCTAGGCCGGCTTGCTCATGACGATATGAAGCGCGATCATGGCACCGTAGACGACGAACAGGCTCAGGGAGGCTGCCGAGAAGACGATCAACCCTTTCTTCTTTCTTGCCTTGGCGTCAGCCGATTCGATCAGGGTGACCGTGCCGAGCAGCGGCATGTCGGTCAGGTTGTAAATGTCGTTCCGGCTGTCGACCGTCCGCCTGATCTGGCCCCTCAAGAAGGCGATCGCAATGCCTGCAGCCAGGCTGCCGAGAAGCACCGTGGCGTTCAAGAGGGGGCGGTTCGGTGAAGAAGGCGCGAGCGGCACCCTGGGCGGGTCGATCACCCGGAAATCCACGACATCGGTTTTGGCTTCCATTTCTCCCGACATCTTGGCCGATTCCCGCCTGGAGAGCAGGGAATCGTAATTTTTCTTGTAGATCTCGTAATTGCGCGTAAGCTGCTTGTATTCCGCTTCCACTTCGGGAATCCTGTCGGCCTGCGACTTGAGTTCGGCATAACGCGCCTGATAGCCCTGAAGCCTCGCCTGCATGGAGGCGGCGTCCGCTTCGGCTTCGGCGAGCGAAAGGCTGAGCTGCTGGTAGAAGGTATTCTGCGAGAGTCCTGAAGCAGGCTTCATCATGGAAGCTTCCTTCTTTTTCCTTGCCTTGAGCTCATTGATGAGCCGCTTCGTCGCAACGACATCCGGATATTGCTCGGTATACTTCAGCCTCAAGGCATCCAGGTTCTGCTCCAGCGTCTGGATCCTGGCGTCGATTTCAGGACTCGAGCTGGAAGCCGGAGAATCGGTGAGCAGGGTGGGGTCGTCTCCGGAGAGTTGGTGTTTCAGCGAGTCGCGCCTGTTTTCGGCTTCCTTGAGCGACATCTCCGCCTGGCTTATCTTTTCCTGCAATGCACCGAGTTCGGCATAATAATCCTGCCCCATCTCCCCCGGCATGACCCCGATATTCTTTCTCTGGAATTCCTTGATCGCGTTCTCCGCATCGAGCAGCCTGGATTCGTAGGATTGCAGCTGATCCTCGATGAATTTCTGCGAAGAGGCGATGTTCTTCCTGTTGCTGCCAAGACCGTTCTCGACGAAAATGCTGAGCAGGGACTGGACGACCTTTTTCGCCAGAACGGGATTCTTGTTCTCGTAAGAAATCGTGTAAAGGTTGTCGTCGTATCCCGTGCCCTTGAGCTTGATCCGCGTCGACAATTCGTTGAGTATGCCTTCCATTTGGGCAGGCGTTTTCGCCTGA
This sequence comes from Pseudomonadota bacterium, assembly GCA_021845885.1. Lineage (GTDB taxonomy): Bacteria > Pseudomonadota > Gammaproteobacteria > Burkholderiales > JABEVD01 > JABEVD01. Next base: position 12,825 of record JAJZVB010000010.1, on the reverse strand, counting down.
AGGGCGAGATCGGTCATTCTCGCGACCTTTTCAAGATTGGGCCGGTTGATCAGGGTGTTGGCCATGATGGCGACCTGCTGATTGGTGTTGGGCTGCACGGCTATGCCGGCAAGCAGCGGCCTGAGCAGGGATTGCGTGTCGACATACACCCGCGCAGTCGCTTCGTAGCGGTCTGGGAGGTAATGCACGGAAATCCAGCCCCCTATCGACACCAGCCAGGCTGTCACGATGACATACCAGCGATAGCGCCATATCGCCAGCGCATGCTGCAATAGTTGGGAAAGGAGCTCGTGCATGTTCAGAAGTAGCTTTCCGGAATGATCAGCACGTCTCCGGGACGCATCGGCACGTTCGCCGACATGTCTCCATCCTTAATCAGGTCGTCGAGGCGAACGGAAAACTGCCGTTCTTTGCCATCGGCCTTGCGCAGGATGGTTGCCCTGTTTCCTGCCGCAAATTCGGTGATGCCGCCGACCGCGATCATGACGTCCATGAGCGTCATGTCGTCCCGGTATTGAAGAGCCTGCGGTTTGGCTGCCTGGCCGATGACGCGGATCTGCTGGTCATAAGGGCCGTTGAAGCCGGTGACGATCACCGTGACGATGGGATCCTGGATATACCTGGTCAACGCCTTTTCCAGATTGCGGGCGAGCTGGGTCGGGGTCTTGCCGGCAGCGACCATGTCTTCGACAAGCGGGGTCGAGATTTTTCCGTCAGGTCTGACCGGAATGGTATTGGATAACTCAGGATTGTGCCATACGACGATGTTGAGGTTGTCGCCTGGGCCGATCACGTAATCGTTCGAATGACTGTCAGCCACTTTTCCGGGAGCGGGCGGGTGGCCGGTTGCGCAGCCTCCCAGCATGACCGCGAGAATGATGCCGGCAAATGCTTGTTTCATCAGGTCGCCTCCAGTGAAGATATCAATGAGCCCTATTTTTTCGACGCTATTCTACTTGCCAAACAGCCAATAGTTCAAATTTATATTTCGGCTCCCGTCAATTTTCCAGGTTGGATGATTTCGGGGTATAAATTTTAACCCTTTATGGAGTAAAATCAGCCGGAATCGATTTCTGGACAAGAGCAATGATACGTTTCTTCGGCCATTATATTCCTCGGAGCATCCTGGTGCTCCTGACATTGGAGGTTGTGATATTCGCCGGATCGATCTATGCCGGGACTGCGCTGAGATTGATGAATGCGGGGGATGTGCCCTATGCCTCGGTGGGGGACCTGTTTCCCAGGGCGGGCGTGTTTGCGGGAGTGATGATGCTGCTCATGACCATTTTCGGTCTCTATGACAATTGGGAATGGGAGGGCGGAATGAGGGGGATGATGCTTCGCCTGTCCATCGCCGCCACTTTCGGCTTCATCCTGATGACATTGGTTTTCTATCTGGTCCCGGATATCTTCCTGGGAAGGGGGGCCTTCGCCCTGGCCTTCATTATCGCCATATCCGCTTCCACCCTGGTCCGGCTGCTCATGTTCAAATGGGCTGATCTGGACAGCCTGAAAAGGAGGGTGCTGATTCTGGGCACCGGCAGCAGGGCTGCGAAAATCAGCGCGCTGCTCGAAAAAAGGGGAATGGGGAACGGACTGAACGTGGTCGGTTATCTGCCGCTGGGGGGTACGCATCATTTCGTCGATTCCGCCAAGATCCTGGACGACAAGGACAGGCTCGTGGATTTGGCCAAGCGGCTCGGCATTTCTGAAATCGTCGTCGCCATCAGGGACAGGCGGGGCGGATTGCCTTTGGAGGAGCTTCTGGCGTGCAAGCTGATAGGCATCAGGATCACCGAACTGTCGACTTTTTTCGAAAGGGAGGCCGGGCAATTGCAGCTCGAAACCCTCAACGCGGGCTGGATGATCCATTCGGAAGGTTTTCAGGCAGGGCTGGCAAGAGACATCAACAAGCGCATATTCGATCTTTGCGCCAGCAGCCTGTTGCTTCTCGCCGCCTTGCCGGTGATGGCTGTTGCGGCAATGCTCGTTTTTCTCGAAGACGGATTCCCCGTGATCTACCGCCAGGAAAGAGTGGGTCAGAACGATCAGGTATTCACGATATACAAGTTCAGAAGCATGAGAAACGATGCCGAAAAAGGCGGGACGCCCAAATGGGCTGCTCAGCATGACGACAGGATCACCAGGGTCGGTAGGATATTGCGCAAGCTCAGGATAGACGAACTTCCCCAGATATTCAACGTATTCAAGGGGGACATGAGCTTTGTCGGGCCCCGCCCGGAGCGCCCTTATTTCGTGGAAAAGCTCGCTGAAGAAATTCCCTATTACAAGTGCAGACACAGCGTGAAGCCCGGAATAACCGGTTGGGCTCAGGTCCGCTATGCTTATGGCGCGTCAATAGAGGATTCCCTGGAGAAATTGCAATACGATTTATATTACGTCAAGAATCACAGCGTGTTTCTGGATTTCATGATTCTTTTCCAGACCGTACAGGTCGTGCTGTGGGGAAAGGGTGCTAGATAGCGTGCCCATGAACATCGTGACCGCCAGCTATCTTGCGGCAGCGATCGTATTCGCTTTCCTGGGGATGTTCTTGCTCATCGGCTGGCGGGGGCGTTATCGAGGCGCTTTGCTGGCGAGCGCCTGCCTGGTCACCTCAGTCTGGGCGGGCGTGAATGCCTATTCCGGCTACTACCAAAGGTTCGCATGGTTTGCCGAAGTGATGGATGTTTTGCGCAGCGCCTCATGGCTTGCCTTTGTCTGGGTGATATTGTCGCGGACAAGGGAAACTGAAGGTCATCTGCGCTTTTTCAAGTACGGCCTGATCGCGACAGGCGCAAGCCTGCTGGTTTTTGCATTGGGCTATTTCCATGACAAATCGGGGTTTTTGGGCGACATCATGGGGCATGTGGCCTTGTCCGTGGGGGGGATCGTCCTGGTCGAGCAGCTGTACAGGAATACCCATGCCGATTCCAGATGGAGCATAAAATTCCTGTGCATGGCTGTCGGAGCCATGTTCGCCTACGATTTCTTCCTTTATTCGGAAGCCATGCTTTTCAGGCATATCAACATGGATCTCTGGATGGCACGAGGGATCGTCAACGCCATGGTCGCGCCGCTTGTCATGGTTTCTGCGGCAAGAAATCCCCAGTGGTCCCTGAAGGTGCACATGTCGAGGCATGTCGTTTTCCATACCGCATCGCTCTTCGGGGCGGGCATTTATCTGCTCGTGATGGCCGCTGCGGGTTATTACATCCGGATCTTCGGCGGAACATGGGGCTCCGTGCTGCAAATCGCCTTTCTTTTCGGCGCCTCGATCGTCCTGTTGACGATATTCTTTTCCGGGAGCCTGCGCTCGAAGCTCAGGGTTTTGCTGAGCAAGCATTTTTTCAGCTACAAATATGATTACCGGGAGGAATGGCTCAGGTTCACCCGCACGCTGACGTTTTCCCAGCCTGCCGAGATCTATGAAAGCGCGATCAAGGCGATTGCCGCCCTGGTCGAGAGTCCGGCCGGCGCTTTATGGATGAAGGGCGAGCGGAAAGCCTATGCCTGCGTGGCGAGATGGAATATCCCCATGCCCAGCCTGACGGTATCCGAGGAAGATTCCGTGGCGAGCTTCATGGCCCGCTCGCAATGGGTGATCAATCTGGACGAATATGCGCTCAATCGGGAACTCTACGGCAATCTCGAGATCCCTTCGTGGCTTCTGGAAACGGAACGGGCCTGGCTTGTGGTGCCCCTGATCCTGAACGAGAAACTGCTGGGCTTCATCATCCTGACGCAGCCGAGAAGCGAGTTCCATTTCAACTGGGAAGTGAGCGACCTGCTCAAGGCGGCAGGCAGCCAGCTGGCGAACAGCCTGGCGCAGAAGCTGGCGACGGACGAATTGCTCGTGGCCAGGCAGTTCGATTCGTTCAACAGGATGTCCGCATTCGTGGTGCACGATCTGAAAAACCTGGTGGCGCAGCTTTCGCTGCTGCTTTCCAACGCGGAAAAGCACAGGAATAATCCGGAATTTCAGGAAGACATGTTGTGCACCGTCGAAAATTCCGTGGAAAGGATGAAGCATCTGCTTTCCCAGTTGCGCAGGGGAAGCCAGGAATCCGAAAAGGCCGAAGTCGGGCTTTCGAAGCTGCTTCAGGCCGTGTTGCAGGACAAGTCCTCGTTCAAGCCGCACCCCGTCCTGAATCTGCCGGAAAGGGACATCCCCGTATCGGTCGACCGGGAAAAGCTGAGGAGGGTCATAGGGCATATCGTGCAGAATGCCTGCGAAGCGACGCATCATGAAGGAAAGGTGGAAATTCGGCTGACAAGCCGCGATAATCTCGCCATCGTGGAGGTCGAGGACAACGGCAAGGGGATGGACGAGACCTTTGTCCGCGAACGGCTTTTCAGGCCTTTCGATTCCACGAAAAAATCGGGAATGGGGATAGGCGCGCACGAATGCCGGGAATACGTGCGCGAACTCGGGGGGGATGTGGAGGTGTCGAGCAAAATGGGGGAAGGGACGTTATTCCGCATGCTCATCCCCGTCAGGATGGATGCTAAAGTCGAGGTAAATCCGTGAATGCTTCTAGGGAGACGTTGCTGCTGGTCGAAGACGACCTGGGTATCCAGAAACAGGTGAAATGGAGCCTGGACGGTTATGATGTCCAGGTCGCGGGAGACAGGGAAAGCGCGCTTTCCCAGATCAGGCGCTTCGAGCCTTCCGTCGTGATCCTCGATCTCGGTTTGCCGCCGGACCCGGACGGGGCGAGCGAGGGATTGTTCACTTTGGAGCAAATCCTGATGCTCGCGCCCGGCACCAAGGCGATTGTCGTCACCGGAAACCAGGACATGGCCAATGCCGTCAGGGCGATAGGATTGGGCGCGTATGATTTCTACCAGAAGCCTTTCGAGTCGGAAATGCTTTCCCTGATCGTGGGGAGAGCCTTGAGACTGCACAAGCTCGAACAGGAAAATTACCGGCTACGTCTCAAGCAGATGGAGGCGCCGATGCAGGGCATCATCAGCTCGGATCCTCATATGCTGAAGATTTGCCGCACCATGGAGCGGGTCGCGCCTTCGGATGCCACGGTGCTGATTCTGGGCGAGAGCGGCACCGGGAAGGAACTGCTCGCGCGTGCGCTGCATCAACTGAGCAGCCGGTCGGACAAGCGTCTGGTCGCCATCAATTGCGCAGCCATACCCGAGAATCTTCTCGAAAGCGAATTGTTCGGCTTCGAGAAGGGGGCTTTCACCGGGGCTTCAAAGCAAACGATAGGGCGCATCGAATATGCCAATGGCGGAACGCTTTTCCTCGATGAAATCGGGGATCTCCCCTTTTCCTTGCAGGCCAAACTCTTGAGGTTCCTTCAGGAAAGGGTGATCGAGCGGCTGGGGGGGAGGGGTGAAATCCCGGTGGATGTCCGCGTGGTTTGCGCGACCCATCAGAATCTCCATGACCTCATCAAGCAGGGGAGGTTCCGCGAAGACCTTTATTACCGGCTGAGCGAAATCAGCATCAATATTCCGCCTTTGCGGGAGCGAGAAGGCGACGCGGCGCTGCTCGCCCACGCTTTGCTGGAGAAATTCTGCCGCCAGCAGGGGCGCTCCATCAGGGGATTCAAGCCCGACGCTTTGGAAATCATCGAAAATCATGAGTGGCCGGGCAATATCAGGCAGATGGAAAATGTCATCAAGCGCGCCGTGATCATGGCCGAAGGGACGCAGATTTCGGCTTCCGATCTAGCGCTCGATACCGTCCTGAAGGAATCCGGCCCCATCAATCTCAGGCAGGTCAGGGAAGAGGCGGAAAAAAAGGCCATCATACGCGCTTTGGGCCGCACCAACGGCAACATCGCGCAGACCGCCGACATGCTCGGCGTGAGCCGTCCCACCCTTTACGACATGCTGGAACGCTACGACTTGAAGAGGCTTTGATGAAACACAAAACCTATTCCGATTTAGAGGATTTGCCCGGCGATTGCGAAGCGCTTTTCGATGCGGCTGGAAAATCCAGTTTCTTCCATACCTTCCCCTGGTACTGCAATCTCGTCAAGCATGGTCTGCCGAAGGAAACCAACCTGCATGTCTATGTGGCTGAAGGCGATTCGGGCTTGAAGGGGGTGCTGCCGATGAAGCAAAACGGCAGGCGGCTGGAAGCGCTTTCCAATTATTACGCGTCCCTTTTCATGCCGATTCTGGAAGAACCCGTTGAAGAGCCATTGCACATTTTTGCCGATGCGATTGCCGGGGAGCGCTGGGACAGCGTCGATCTTCATCCCATGGATGTCGATTCGCCCGTTTTCGGAAAATGTTCCGAGGCCTTCAGGCGCGCGGGCATGATCGTTCTGCCCTATTTCTGCTTCGGAAACTGGTATCTCGAGGTGGCAGGGCGGTCCTATTCGGAGTATTTCGAATCATTGCCGTCGAAACTGAAAAACACCCTGAAGAGAAAATTGAAACAGCTCAACGCGATGGCTGACGCCAGGATCGAAATCGTCACAGGCAAAGAGGGAATAGATAGCGCTATTTCCGCTTACGAAAAGGTTTACAACTCGAGCTGGAAAGTGCATGAGCCTTATCCGGAATTCATGCCCGGACTCATCAGGACCTGCGCGGATAACGGCTGGCTTAGGCTGGGTCTCGTCCATGTCGGAGAAGAGCCTGTCGCGGCCCAGGTCTGGATGGTCAAGGACGGCATCGCCTCGATATACAAGCTCGCTTACGACGAGCGCTATGCAAAGCTTTCAGCCGGCTCCATCCTGACTGCAAGGCTGATGGAGCATGCCATCGACGTGGATGGGGTGCACGAGGTCGATTACCTCACGGGGGACGACGACTACAAGAAGGACTGGATGTCCGCAAGACGCGAAAGGTGGGGCCTGACCGCCTACAATGGACGGACCTTCAGGGGGCTCATCGAGGGAATGCTGAACCTCGGGTGGAAAAAATACAAGGAAGTTCGCCATGGCCGAATTGCTTCATGAGCTGATTTTCGATTCCGCTCTTCGCGCGCCGCAAAGCGATGCGCTTTCCTATCGGGGGCAATGCCTGGATTACTCGGGGCTTGCCGGAAAGGTCGAATCCGCAGCCGGGGCATTGCTCGCTCTGGGCCTTTCGAGGGGCGAGCGCGTGGCCGTCTATCTGGAAAAGCGCATCGAAACCGTTTCAGCCCTGTTCGGAGCTGCAAGGGCAGGCGGGGTGTTCGTGCCCATCAACCCGATCCTGAAGGCGGAACAGGTCGCCTACATCATGCAGGACTGCAATGTCAGGATCCTGGTGACTTCGTATGACAGGCTCGGGCTTCTGGCTCCGGTTCTGAAGGATTGCCGCGATCTTCACACCGTGCTGGCGGTCGGGGAGGGGACTCTGAGCCTTCACGGCATCGAAATCGTTTCCTGGAATGATGAAATCAGGTCTTCGGCCAGTCCGCATCGCGTCATCGATACCGACATGGCGGCCATTCTCTATACTTCCGGCAGCACCGGAAGGCCGAAGGGGGTGGTGCTTTCGCATCGCAACATGATGACAGGGGCGAAGAGCGTATCGCAATACCTGGAAAATACCGCTCGAGACCGCATTCTTTCAGTATTGCCGCTCAGTTTCGATTACGGCCTTTCCCAGCTCACCACGGCTTTCCTGGTCGGCGCGACTGCCGTTTTGATGAATTACCTTGTGCCCGGGGATATCGTCAAGGCGGCAGAAAAGGAGAGGATCACCGGGCTCGCGGCAGTCCCGCCCCTATGGATACAGCTTGCGCAGCTCGCATGGCGATCGGATCTGCGCTATTTCACCAATTCCGGCGGAGCCATGCCCAAGGCGACGCTCGATGCGTTGCGGGCCAGGCTTCCCGGGGCCAAACCCTATCTCATGTACGGACTGACCGAGGCTTTCCGCTCCACCTATCTTCCTCCCGGGGAAGTGGATAGGCGTCCGGATTCGATAGGCAAGGCGATTCCCAATGCGGAAATCCTGGTGCTGCGCGAGGACGGTTCTCCCTGCGTTCCGGGAGAGCCGGGCGAGCTGGTGCACAGGGGCGGGCTGGTTTCCCTGGGCTACTGGAACGATCCGCAGAGAACGGCCGAGCGCTTCAGGCCCTTGCCGAATCGCGAGGAAGGACTCGTCATGCAGGAATTGGCGGTATGGTCAGGGGATACGGTGCGCTTTGATGAGGAAGGCTATTTCTATTTCATCGGGCGGCGTGACGAAATGATCAAGACTTCGGGTTACCGCGTGAGCCCGACCGAAGTGGAGGAGGTGATTTATGCCACGGGCATGGTCGGCGAAGCCGTTGCCCTGGGTTTGCCCCATCCTGTCCTGGGGCAGGAAATCGTCGTCGTGGCCTCCCCCAAGGATGGGTTTCTGGATGTCGATGCGCTCCTGGCGGAATGCAGAGCCAGGCTGCCTGCCTACATGGTGCCTTCGCGAATCCGGGTCCGCGATGGCCTGCCCAGGAACCCGAACGGAAAGATCGACAGGAAGGCGCTTGCGCAGGAAGTTTGAGGCGATATTCGCCATGAACGCTTCATATCAAGTATAATCAGCTCATCCCCCATGGAAGTTGAACCCCTTTAGGGGCTTTTCCCGTTTATGATCAAGGAAGATTGAATGCAGATGAGCGAAAATTCTTTGGAGCGGCGCATCGATGTGACGGTGCCCGTTGCGCAGTTCAACCAGGAAGTCATGAAAAGGCTGCAAAAGCTCGCGCATACGGTCAAACTGCATGGCTTTCGTCCCGGCAAGGTTCCGCTCAAGGTTGTGGCGCAGCAGTTCGGCCCCCAGGTGCGTCAGGAAGTGCTCGAGAAAGAGCTGGAGACCCGCTTCGGCCATGCCGTCAGGGAGCAATCATTGACGGTGGCCGGATTCCCGAGATTCGAAGCGAAGAACGAAGGCGAGGAAGCGCTGGTTTTCGGGGCGACTTTCGAAATCTACCCTGAAGTGGCCCTCGGCGACATTTCCCCGGCAAGCATCATGCGCCCGATATACGAGGTGACCGCTGCCGACGTGGACAGGACGCTCGAGACCTTGCGCAAGCAGAGAGGGAATTTCGCACCTGTCGACCGCGCTGCAATGAATGGCGACCAGGTCGATATCGATTTTACGGGCAAGATCGACAACGAGCCCTTCGAAGGCGGCACGGCGAAAGGCGTCGCGGTGGTGCTGGGCGAAGGGGGAATGATAGCGGGATTCGAATCGGCCATCGTCGGCATGAAGGCGGGGGAAACGAAATCTGCCGAAGTCGATTTCCCCGAGGATTATCACGGGCGCGAAGTGGCCGGAAAGAAAGCGGTTTTCGAAATCACCGTCAATCGCGTCGAAGGTCTCGAACTGCCTGAACTCGACGAGGCCTTCGCGAAAAGCCTGGGCATCGAAGACGGGAACATGGACGAAGTCCGCTCGGAAATCGAAGCCAACCTGAAAAGGGAAGTCAAGAGAAGGATACAGCAGAGACTGAAGGATCAGGTCATGCAGGCGCTGCTCGATTCGACCCGGATCGAGCTGCCTCGTTCTCTCGTCGAAATGGAGAAGCATCGCCTTGCAGATCACGCGAGGCAGGATCTCGAAGCGCGCGGATTGAAAACGAAGGACATACCCATCCCGACGGACATGTTCGAAGAGCAGGCGAATCGCAGAGTCGCGCTCGGCCTCATCCTTTCCGAGCTCGTGAAGCGGCATGAATTGCATGCGAAGCCCGAACAGATCAGGGCTGCGGTCGAGGAGTTCGCCCAGAATTACGAGCATCCCGAGGAAGTGGTGAAATGGCATTACGCCGAGCCTTCGCGGCTGAATCAAGCCGAATCCTTTGCGCTCGAAGAAAACGTGGTGGCGTGGGCGCTGGCTCAAGCCAGGGTCGAGGACAAGTCCGTAACTTTCGAAGAATTGATGGGGAGCTGAAATGCCGCAATTTGAACCTCAGGGGCTCGGCCTTGTGCCGATGGTGATCGAGACGAGCGGGCGCGGCGAGCGCGCCTACGACATTTATTCCCGCATGCTCAAGGAGCGGGTCGTTTTTCTGGTCGGTCCGGTGAACGAATCCACGGCCAACCTGGTCGTCGCCCAGCTGCTTTTCCTCGAATCGGAAAATCCGGACAAGGACATCCATTTCTATATCAATTCTCCCGGCGGTTCGGTTTCCGCAGGTCTTGCAATTTATGATACGATGAAATTCATCAAGCCCGATGTCAGCACGCTCTGCATCGGTCAGGCGGCCAGCATGGGGGCTTTCCTTCTGAGCGCGGGGGAAAAAGGCAAGCGTTACTGCCTGCCGAATTCCAGGGTGATGATCCACCAGCCCATGGGCGGTTTTCAGGGGCAGGCCACGGACATCGAAATCCACGCCAAGGAAATCCTCTATTTGAGGAGCCGCCTCAACCAGATGATGTCGGAGCATACCGGTCAGCCCATCGACGTGATCGAGCGCGATACCGACAGGGATTATTTCATGGGTGCCGAGGAAGCCGTGAACTATGGACTGATCGACAGCGTGCTGACGAGCAGGGCGGCCGGTTGATTGCAATGAAGGGAACTCGCTATGGCGGATAAGAACGGCGGTGAAAAAATGCTCTACTGCTCCTTTTGCGGAAAGAGCCAGCAGGAAGTTCGCAAGCTGATCGCAGGCCCGTCGGTTTTCGTCTGCGATGAATGCATCGAGCTCTGCAACGACATCATTCGCGAGGAGGCTCAGGATCAGTCGACAAAACTTTCCCAGTCCGATCTTCCCGTGCCCAGGGAAATCAGGGCGATTCTGGATCAGTACGTGATCGGGCAGGAACAGGCGAAGAAGAGCCTTTCCGTCGCGGTTTACAATCATTACAAGCGTCTCAAGAATCTTTCCAGGAAGGATGATGGGATCGAGCTCGCCAAGAGCAACATCCTGCTGATCGGCCCCACCGGATCGGGCAAGACCCTGCTTGCGCAGACATTGGCGAGGCTCCTCAACGTGCCTTTCATCATGGCCGATGCGACGACGCTGACCGAAGCGGGTTATGTCGGCGAGGATGTCGAGAACATCATCCAGAAGCTCCTGCAGAAATGCGATTATGAAATCGACAAGGCTCAGCACGGCATCGTCTACATCGACGAAATCGACAAGATCTCGAGGAAATCGGACAATCCTTCGATCACCCGCGACGTTTCGGGAGAGGGCGTTCAGCAGGCGCTCCTGAAGCTGATAGAAGGCACGATCGCCTCGGTTCCTCCGCAGGGGGGGAGAAAGCATCCCAACCAGGAATTCGTCCAGATCGACACCACCAACATCCTTTTCATTTGCGGCGGGGCGTTCGACGGTTTGGACAAGATCATCCGCGCGAGATCGGAAAAGGGTGGGATCGGCTTCGGAGCTGAAGTCAAAAGCCGGGACAACCGCAAGGATGTGGGCGTCGTGCTGCGCGACGTCGAACCCGAGGACCTCATCAAGTACGGCCTGATTCCCGAATTCGTGGGCAGGCTCCCTGTCGTGGCGACCCTGGAGGAACTCGACGAGGCCGCGCTGATCCAAATCCTCACCGAGCCCAAGAATGCGCTCACCAAGCAGTATCAGAAAATGTTCGGCATGGAAGGCGTCGAACTGGAAATCAGGGAGCAGGCCCTGCATGCGGTGGCGAAAAAGGCGCTGGCCAGGAAGACGGGCGCAAGAGGATTGCGCTCCATTCTTGAGAATGCGCTTCTGGACATCATGTTCGACTTGCCTTCGTTGAGCAACGTGAACAAGGTCGTGCTCGATGTCGGCGCAGGGGGGGAGATCAAGCCCATACTGATCTATTCGGACCAGGCCAAACTGGCCGACTCGGCCTGATCGAATCAGGTAAAGCGGAGGGTGGGGCTTGAAATAGGCCCTGATCGCCCCCATTCCATCATCATCCAACTTTCATAGGTGACATGATGTCCGATCTAGTCGAGAACACAGCCAGCAAAACCGTCATGCCGCTTCTTCCCTTGCGCGATGTGGTGGTTTTCCCGCACATGGTGATCCCGCTTTTCGTGGGTCGTGCGAAATCCATTCAGGCTCTGGACGCGGCGATGGAATCCGGCAAGAGCATCATCCTGGTGGCGCAAAAATCCGCTGCCAAGGACGAGCCTTCGGCCGAGGACATGTACCGCATCGGCAACGTGGCCAATATCCTGCAGATGCTGAAGCTGCCCGACGGGACAGTGAAGGTCCTGGTCGAGGGCGCGCATCGCGCCGAGATACTGGAGATCTTCGACAGGAAGAACCATTTCGAGGGTGTCGTCAGCATCATTCCCGCGAACGAGACGGAAAACCACGAAATCGAGGCGATGAGGCGCGCCTTGCTCGCCCAGTTCGACCAGTATGTCAAGCTCAACAAGAAGATCCCTGCCGAAATCCTGACTTCTCTTGCATCGATAGACGAGTCCGGCAGGCTTGCCGACACCGTGGTCGCTCATCTGCCCTTGAAGCTCGAGCAGAAGCAGGCGGTTCTTGAAATATTCGATGTTCAGAAGCGGCTCGAGCATCTTCTCGGGCTGCTCGAGGCTGAACTCGATATCCTGCAGGTGGAAAAACGCATCAGGGGCAGGGTCAAGCGCCAGATGGAGAAAAGCCAGCGCGAATATTACCTCAACGAGCAGGTGAAGGCGATCCAGAAGGAGCTCGGGGAAGGGGAGGAAGGGGCCGACCTCGACGATCTCGGGAAAAAGATCGAGGCTGCGCAGATGCCGAAGGAGGCGTGCGCCAAGGCCGAATCGGAACTGAAGAAACTGAGGCTCATGTCGCCCATGTCGGCCGAAGCGACGGTCGTGAGGAATTACATCGAATCCCTGGTTCAGCTTCCCTGGAAGAAGAAGAGCAAGATCAGCAAGGATCTCGCTGCGGCCGAAGCCATCCTCGAGCACGATCATTACGGCCTCAGATCGGAA
>JAJZVB010000114.1 GCA_021845885.1 Pseudomonadota bacterium | reverse complement strand
GTCCGATGAAAATGTGGGCAAGATTGTATTCTTCCGATCTGCCCTGCTGAGCCTGGTTTTTCAGGTAATTGCTGATTTCACTGTCCGTGACGACGATCTTGCTGTCGACTTCGCGCTGCCTGAGCCTGGATTTGATGATCTCGCTGCGGATCTGCTCCTTGAATTTGTCGAAAGAGAGGCCGTCCTTTTCCACCGCCTGGCGGAATTGCTCTGGCGTGAGCTTGTTGTCGGCTGCGATGCGCTGAAGGGCCTTCTTGAGCTGTTCGTCATCGACTTTCAGGCCCACTTCGGACGCGTACTGCATCTGAATCTTGTCCATGATCATCTGTTCCAGCACCTGCTTCTTGAGAACGTCTTCGGGCGGGAGCGGAATGCCGCGCTTCTCGATCTGCTTGGAAATGGCCTCGATCTGGTTGTCGAGCTCGACCTGCGTGATCACGTCATTGTTGACCACGGCCACGATGCGGTTGATGAGCTCCATGCTTTCGGCGGAAGCCGCGAGGAAGAAGGCGAAAAGGAAAAAGAGCCTGAAAAATTTGCTTGTCATGACGCGACCCTGAATAACAGCCTCCATTCTACCCCATCAGACATTGAATCTGAAATGCATGACGTCGCCGTCCTGCACCACGTAATCCTTGCCTTCCAGGCGCATTTTCCCGGCTTCCTTAGCTCCCTGATCGCCCCTGAAGGTGATGAAATCGTCATAGGCGATCACTTCGGCCCGGATGAAGCCGTGTTCGAAGTCGGTGTGGATGACACCTGCCGCTTTCGGCGCAGTGTCCCCCTTGTGTATCGTCCAGGCACGGACTTCCTTGACGCCTGCCGTGAAATAGGTCTGAAGCCCGAGCAGTTCGTAGCCGGCGCGGATCACCCGATTGAGCCCGGGTTCGGAAAGCCCCATGTCTTTCAGGAATTCAATCTTGTCGGCTTCGTCGAGGTCGGCGATTTCGGCCTCGATTGCGGCGCACACGGCGACAACAGGGGCATTCTCCTTTTCGGCATGGCGGGTCACCGCATCGAGCAAAGGATTGCCGGAAAAGCCCGACTCGCTCACGTTGGCGACATACATGGTCGGTTTGGAAGTGAGCAGGCAAAGGGACTTGAGCAGCTCGGCCTCTTCTTCGTCGAGATCCATGCTTCTCACTGGATGCCCCCGGTCGAGATGGGCTTGCGCCTTGTTGAGCAGGGCGACGAGCTTCACGGCTTCCTTGTCACCGCTTTTCGCAGTCTTGCCATGCCGCAACAGCGCCTTCTCGACCGTTGAAAGATCGGCAAGCCCGAGCTCGGTATTGATGGTTTCGATGTCGGAAATCGGGTCGACCCTGTTCGCCACGTGGACGACATTGCCGTCCTCGAAGCAGCGCACGACATGGACGATCCCGTCCGTTTCCCTGATGTTGGCGAGAAACTGGTTGCCCAGCCCCTCTCCCTTCGAGGCGCCTGCGACAAGGCCCGCAATGTCCACGAATTCGACGATCGCAGGCTGGATTCTCTGGGGCTTCACGATTTCAGACAGCATCGCGATGCGAGCATCGGGCACCTCGACGATGCCCACATTGGGCTCTATCGTGCAGAAGGGATAATTCTCGGCTGCGATCCCCGATTTCGTCAGGGCGTTGAACAGGGTGGACTTGCCCACATTGGGCAGTCCCACGATACCGCATTTCAGACTCATGCTTGAAGATTCTCGAAAAAACGCAATTATACTCCCCAACAGGCCGTTTCTTGAAGTTTCGGGCGACGGAAAGCATAATCAGGCAATTGGCTTTCCTGAAAGGAAAATCGTGAAATCGAGATTGGCCCTGTTCGCGATGCTGATTGCTGTTTTCGCTGCGGCCTATGCTTCGGAGGCACCCTGGTACAAGTGGAGAAACAGGGTGAGTGGGGCCATCCTGTGTTCGCAAACTTCCCCCGGAACCGGCTGGACCCTCTATCGCGGACCTTACATGGAGGCGGCCTGCAGGAAACCCGGCAATCCGCAATGAACAGGAAAGGTCCCTAGCGGAATTTCAGTTTCCCTCCTAATATTGGATTGTGGGAAATGTGCGCAGGAAAATCTTCAAGGGGACTGAAAATGGAACTGAGCAAAAATAAGCATCAGATTGCCGATATCGTATCCGCGATTTTCGCCGCGATTGTTTTCTTCACGGCCCTTGCCTTCGTCAACGGTTGAAAAAGCCAAAAAAACCCGCCGGAAGGCGGGCAATAGGGGAAGAGACATGAATTCACTATAGACTATCCCCGTATCCGTATTATGCTTCGACCGTAATAATGTGTATCAAAACCATGAAGGGCAGGAAAAATGGAAAAGGAAATCAGGAAAATGGTGGAAGATGACATCGAAGTCTTCCGCAGGAAAGCGAAATTCTACAGGGAAAACCATTTTCACGAGGCCGCCTTATTTGCCGACAGGCTCGCTTCCAACCTGGAGCTGGCGCTGACCACTCTGCCCAGGGAAGACGAGCCTGAAATCGTCTAGCCTTTCGTGTGGAGCTTGAGCATCGCCGCCTGTTGCTCGCCTTTCGCGATCATTGGCCAGGTTTCAAGACTTTTTTCTATCGCGTCAAGGATCAGCTCCTCTTCTTCCTTGCGCGGTGCCTTGAGCACGTAATCCGAAACCTGCTTGCGGTCCCCGGGATGCCCTATGCCGAGGCGAAGACGCCAGAATTCCTGAGTGCCCAGATGGGAGGCGATATCCTTCAGACCGTTGTGCCCGCCGAGCCCCCCTCCGAGCTTCAAGCGGGCTGTTCCCGCTTCGAGGTCGAGCTCGTCGTGAACCACGAGAATCTGTTCCGGGGCGATTCTGTAAAAGCGGGAAAGGGCTGAAACAGCCCTTCCGCTTTCATTCATGTAGGTTTGCGGCTCGATGAGCCAGATGCCATTGATGCGGGCCGTCAGCCCGTGCATCCTCGGGTCCATCCTGAAGGACGCCCCTTCCCTGGACGCAAGCCTTTCAACCCACCAGAATCCGGCATTGTGCCTGGTTTCCGAATAATCCTTCCCGGGGTTGCCAAGACCTGCGACCAGCCTGATTTCACCCATAAGGGAATCAGGTTTCGGATGCCGCTTCTTCGGAGACCGCGCCTCTTGGCAGGACGATGGCGGCGACCACGGAATCGTCGCCATGGACAATCGCCTCGACGCCTTCGGGCAGCTTCAGGTCGGAAATATGGATGGAATGTCCGAGGGCGAGCGAAGAGAGGTCGACCTGGATATACTCGGGCAGATTCCCGGGCAGGCAGGAAACCTCGATTTCAGTCATGACATGGCTGACAATGCCGGAAGAAAGCTTCACTCCCGGGGCAATGTCGGCATTGACGAAATGCAGCGGCACCTTCATGTGCACCTTCTGGCTCGCATCGACGCGCTGGAAGTCGACATGGAGCACGAGCGGCTTGTAGGGGTGGTTTTGCACATCCCTGAGCAGCACCTGTTCCTTCTTGCCGTCGAGAACAAGACTCAGGATGGAGGAATGGAAAGCCTCGCGGGCGAGCTGATGATAAATGGTATTGTGATCGAGCTCGATCGCTTGCGCTTCCTTGCCGCCACCGTAGACGATTCCCGGGACGCGACCCGCCAAGCGCAGGCGGCGGCTCGCACCCGTTCCCTGCAGTTTTCGCGCTGTTGCGCTGATTTCGATTTGCATTTGACTACTCCAAAAAATCGCGGACCGCGACCAGTCCGCGGGTTGAAAAAGCTATTCCATGAAGAGAGAGCTCACGGACTCCTCGTTGCTGATTCTGAGCATCGTTTCAGCGAGCAGCCCTGAAATCGTGATCGCCCTGATTTTCTCGCATTCCCTGGTGTCCTCCTTGAGCGGTATGGTATCCGTGACGACCAGTTCGTCGAGCGCCGACTGCTTGATTCTCTCGACGGCAGGCCCTGAAAGCACGGGATGGGTGCAGTAGGCGATCACCCGTTCCGCGCCGTGCTCTTTCAGGGCGGCAGCCGCTTCGCAAAGCGTATTGGCGGTATCGACCATGTCGTCCATGATGACGCAGGTTCTGCCCTTGACGTCGCCTATCAGGTTCATGACCTTGGCGACATTGGGCTTGGGCCTGCGCTTGTCGATGATGGCGAGATCGGTTTCAAGCCTTTTTGCAAGGGCTCTCGCCCTCACCACGCCGCCTATGTCCGGAGAAACGACGACCAGATCCTTGTAGTCGTGCTTCCAGATGTCCCCGAGGAGGATGGGCATTGCGTAAATGTTATCCACGGGGATGTCGAAAAATCCCTGAATCTGGTCGGAATGCAGGTCCATCGTCAAGAGCCTGTCTATGCCGACGCTGGTGAGCATGTTGGCCACGACCTTTGCCGTGATCGCGACGCGTGCCGACCGCGGACGCCTGTCCTGCCTGGCGTAGCCGAAGTAGGGGATGGCCGCCGTAATCCGGCCTGCGGAAGCCCGCTTCAGGGCATCCACCATCACCAGCACTTCCATGAGATGGTCGTTGGTCGGGCGGCAGGTCGATTGCAGCACGAAAACATCCTTGCCGCGGACGTTTTCCAGGATTTCCACCATCACCTCGCCATCGCTGAACCGGGTGACATTGGCGCGTCCCAGATGGATGCTGAGGTGCCTGACGACTTCCTCGGCAAGCGCGGGATTGGCATTGCCGGTAAACACCATCAAACTGTCATAGGCCATGCCGTCATCCTTCTTCCGATACTGGCTGGGGAGGTAGGGATCGAACCTACGAATGCCGGAATCAAAATCCGGTGCCTTACCACTTGGCGACTCCCCAAAACTGTATATTCCGCTAAAAATCCTTCAGCGGATGACGATCAAGCCCTTTGGCCAGGAATCCCCGCATCGAATCCGGCAGCGCACCCAATGCGCGCCCGGCTTCGATCTCGTCTCGAAATTCCGCGAATACGCAGGATCCGGAGCCCGTCATGAGCGCCCGCCCGTATTGCCCAAGCCAAGCCAAATAGTCCCCAACGGCAGGATAGAGGCTGCAGGCGACGGGTTCGAGGTCGTTGCGACCGGTCTTGATCGAAAAGTCCGATATTTTGATGGGAATCGTGTTTCTTGTCAAATCCGGGCTTGCGAAAATTTCTGCCGTGGGGATGCTGACGGGTGGAACCAGAATCAGATACCAGGCCGGACAAAGGGAAATGGGAACGAGTTTCTCGCCTATTCCTTCGGCGAAGGCATTTTCCCCGAAAACGAAAACGGGAACGTCGGCACCCAGCTTCAGCGCGATCTGCTGCAGTTTTTCCCGGCTGTGATTGAGTTCCCAAAGCCTGTTCAGGACAATCAGGGTGGTGGCCGCATCCGAACTTCCTCCGCCCAGCCCCCCTCCCATGGGAAGATTCTTCTCCAGCCCGATTTTCACGCCCTTCGTACAACCGCTTTCGTGTTGCAAAAGGCGCGCTGCGCGCACGCACAAATCCGATTCCGGGGGGATGCCGGGAATTGGATCGAGGAGGGTGATTTCGGGCGAATCCGAAATCTCGAAGCTCAGCCTGTCTGCATAATTGATGAACCTGAATGCGGTCTGCAGAAGATGATAGCCGTCGGGGCGCCTGCCCACGACATGCAGGAAAAGGTTGAGCTTGGCCGGGGCTGGATAAAGGGTCATGGCTCGGGGTCGATGACGAACTTGATCATGATTCCCTCGCGTCTGAGCGCGAGCTGCCTGGGCAGCCCGTTTTCGAAGCGGCGCTCGAAACGGATGTCCCATCCGTCCTGAGTCAATTCGCTTAGGGTTTTTCCCTCATAGGCTGCGCGGGAAGGGGAGCCCGAAGCGGCCCTGCCCCTGACCCAGCTGTCCAGCCCATCCAGAGGGAGGCGCCAGCCCAGGATTTTTTCCGTCAGGCTTTCGACGTCTTTTGCCTGATACTGTTTCCTGTCCTGCGCGGTCAGGACGGCGCGATTTGAATTTTTCACGATATGCGCCACTGTCTGACCGATGGGCGAGAGCAGCCAGACTTCATCCGAGTCCATGCGGTGTATCCAGCGCAGGTTCCCGTAGAAACCTTCATTGCCGTACTTCACGGCGATTCTTCCGGAGAGGTCGAAAATCGTATCCTTGGACACCGACCTCGGTGGCGTGACGCTGCATCCGGCCAGAAAAAGCAGGAGAAACAGTATACGCATCAGGGAGCAAGTTTTCTCTTGCTCTTCAGGAGCAGTTCATTGTCCGGGTGTTCCTTCAGGGAGGATTGCAGGAGATCTTTCGCATCTTCATGCCGACCCTGAGCCCACAGCACTTCGACGAGATGGGCGGCTATTTCGGGGTCATGACGCCCCTTGTAGGCGCGCTTCAGGTAATCGATGCTGGAAGGCATGTTCCCCATTTTGTATTGAAGCCAGCCCATGCTGTCCAGGATGAAGGGGTCCTCGGGGGAAAGCGCAAGCGCCTTCTTCAGCAGGAGCAGCGCTTCCTTGTAGCGGGTGGTATGCTCGACCAGGGTGTAGCCCAGCGCATTGTAGGCC
>JAJZVB010000113.1 GCA_021845885.1 Pseudomonadota bacterium | reverse complement strand
TCCCGCCTTCGGATAACAACGGCATATCCCGCCTTTTGGCGGAAGGCATCGCAACTTGGCAGGGTGGCAAGCCGGCCGGCGCGGAATTGAGGCTTTCCGAACGCGGCAAGCCGGTGTCACGATTGGTCATGGAAGATCGCGGATGATCCTGTATTGCGATACTTCGGCGCTGGTAAAACTCTACATTGTCGAGCCTGAAAGCGCGGAACTCAAGGCGCTCGCCCAAGAAGCAGAGGCTGTCGCAGTCTGCCGCATTAGCACATGCCGCACTGTCGCGGCGAGCGCGGGAAGTTCCGGAAGATGCCCCTGTTGTTGAGCAGGCGAAACGCGCGCTGGCAAGCGACTGGCGGCACTTCGTCGTGCTGGATATCGATCAGACATTGGTCGAGCGCGCCGGAGAATATGCCGATACGTTTGCCTTACGCGGCTATGACAGCATACAGCTCGCCGCGGCTTTCGAGGTGGGCCGCATTTCGCAGTCTCCAATTTTCTTCGCATGCTTCGATGCGCGCCTGAAAAAAGCAGCAAAGCTTTTGGGGATGCTGTGTTCGTGAGCCGTTCGATATTGCTGTCATCTATCCCTGAGTTTTACGGAATGAAACTCCACGATTGCGTGGATGAAACCTCGTTGAATTTCGCTTTCTCCTGCTGTATTCTTACAAAGTACAAATCGACCATGCAGAGGTAAGAATGCATTCGGCCACCCTCACAGAGAAATTCCAGATAGGCATCCCAAAAGCGTTCCGGGAAGAGCTCGGGCTCGAGGCCGGCCAGCAATTCATATTCGTTGCAAAAGGGGACGCCATCATCATGATTCCAAGGAGAACTATCGGCGATATGCGAGGATTGCTCAAGGGGGCCGATACCGGGAACGTGCGGGAACGTGCAGAGAGAATCTGATGCATCTGGTGGATACTTGCGGCTGGATAGAATGGCTGACCGATGGCGCATTGGCGGAAAAATTCGGCCCCTATCTTTCCGACAGTTCCAGGCTGATCGTTCCCACGCTGGTTCAGTTCGAGCTGTACAAATGGTGCCTGCGCGAAAGGAATGAAGCCGTCGCGCTGGAAGTGGTCGGCCTCACCGAGGCCTGTATCGTGAAACCCCTGGACACGAGAATCGCGCTCACTGCAGCGGACCTGGCCAGCCGGCACAAGCTTGCCATGGCGGACGCTGTGGTTTATGCAAGCTCGCTTCTTTCCGGAGCCAGACTGTTCACCTCGGATTCCCATTTTTCGGAATTGCCGGAAGTCTGCTTCTGGCAAAAAAACTGATGAAAATACTGGTCACGGGCGCGAACGGATTCGTGGGCAATGTCCTTTGCAGGCGACTGGTCGAGAAGGGATACGCAGTCAGGGGCGCTGTCAGGAGCGGAAAATCGGCATTGCCTACAGGGGTCGAAAAAATCGCAATGGGCGACATCGAAGGCAATACCGACTGGTCTGCTGCATTGCAGGACATCGATTGCGCAATCCATCTCGCAGCCCGCGTCCATGTCATGAAGGACGAAAGCGCTGATCCCCTTGCGGAATTCAGGAAGGTGAATGTCGAGGGAACTGAAAAACTCGCGCTCTCGGCTGCAAAGGCCGGGGTGAGGCGGCTCGTTTACATCAGTTCGATCAAGGTGAACGGGGAATCCACTGGGAAAAAGCCGTTCTCCGAAAAGGACGAACCTCACCCCCAGGATCCTTACGGCATTTCGAAATGGGAAGCCGAGCAAGCCCTGCGCAGAATCTCGGGACAATCCGGCCTCGAAGTCGTCGTCGTGAGGCCGCCCCTCGTCTACGGCCCCGAAGTGGGCGGAAATTTCGTCAGGATGCTCGCCTGGATAGAAAAGGGAATCCCGCTTCCGCTGGGCTGTGTGAAAAACCGCAGGAGCATGATCTACGTCGAGAACCTTGCCGATGCCCTGATAAACTGCGCCATTCATCCCGATGCTGCGAACCGGACCTTTCTCGTCGGCGACAGTGAAACCGTTTCCACCCCTGAACTCATCAGAAGGCTGTCGGCAAGAATGGGAAAAAGCGCCGCAATTCTGCCATTTCCATTGCCCTTCCTCGCCTTGCTGGGGAAAATCACCGGGAAAAAAGCCGAAATACAAAGGCTGACGGGATCGCTCGAAGTCGATTCCTCCAGGATATCGAAAATACTCGGATGGAAGCCACCGTTTTCTCTCGATGAGGGTCTCGAAGCAACCGCACTATGGTTCAAAAAAGGCTATGATGGCTAGATGAAAATAGCCACCCTATCCCAGACAAAGAATCATCTCAGCGCCCTGATCGACAAGGTCAGGCATGGCGAAACGATCCTGATCGCGGCCGCCCATGCCGCGAGTGAAAACCGCCCTTCCACCCTCGATTTCGCCTGCCTCGACGACAGGCTGGTCATGGCCGCGCAGCGCGAAGGATTCAACGTAACGGCAGTGTGAAGGATGCATTGCCTCACCCGGCATCAGCGGCTATACTGGCTTACTTAATTCTTACCTTCCAGGCCGATCCATGGAAACGACCAGGCTGTCCAGCAAGGGGCAGGTTATTCTGCCCAAGCACATCCGCGCGGCCCACAAATGGGAACCCGGGGTTGTGTTTTCAATCGAGGATACGGCTGATGGCATCTTGCTGAAACCCATCAAACCTTTCAAAACCACTCGATTGGACGATCTCATTGGCTGTGCAAACTACGAAGGCCCTTCGCGAACCATTGAGGAAATGGACGCCGCAGTCGCGGCTGGCCTGAGGGCGACGTATGATCGCGGTTGATACCAATATCCTCGTGCGCCTGATCACCCGCGACGATGAAAGCCAGGTAACACGGGCGAAGGCGCTCTTCGAGAAAAATGACATTTTTATCGGGAAAACGGTACTTCTCGAAACGGAATGGATTTTGCGTTTCTGTTACGAATTGAGCCGCGATGCAATCCTGAATGCCTTGAAAAATACGGTCGGCTTGCCTCAAATCATGGTCGAGGATGGACTCGCAGTAGCCCGGGCGCTTGCCTTCTTCGAAGAAGGCATGGATTTCGCGGATGCAATGCATCTCGCATCCGGACAGGATGCCGGGCAGTTTGCCACATTTGATGAAAGGCTGAAGAAGCGGGCGACCGGCCACAAGGTAATTCTGGTTTAGCCTGATGCTCACCTATGCCCCATTGGTTTCTTTCGCCATTTCCATCGCGACCCTTGTCTTGCTGACGAGGGGGAGGATGGCCAGATTGGCGATCGACAAACCCAACGAAAGGTCGCTTCACGAAAAGCCCGTCCCGCGTACAGGCGGAATCGCCATACTTTGCGGCATCATGGGCGGATGGGCCTTTCTCGGCCCGCCCTCGATATCCGTTCTTGTCGGCATGATCGTCCTCGTCTGCATCTCCTTTCTCGACGATCTTTACAGTTTGCCGGTTCTTGTCCGTTTCGGCGCGCACTTCCTCGCCGCAGGCATCTTCGCACTTTTCGATCTGCTGCCCGTGTTCGGCCTCACGGGGACTTTCGCCGCCGCAATCGCGATCGTCTGGATGATAAACCTGTATAATTTCATGGATGGTTCGGACGGCCTTGCAGGGGGGATGGCGCTTTTCGGCTTCGGCTTTTACGCCCTGGCTGCATGGATGACGAACGACAAGGATTTTGCTCTGCTCAATATGACTGTTGCGACGAGCGCCGGCGCCTTTCTATTATTCAATTTTCACCCTGCCAAAATCTTCATGGGCGATACGGGATCCATCCCCCTGGGCTTTCTCGCCGCAGCGCTCGGGCTGACCGGATGGCAAAAGGCGGACTGGCCCTTCTGGTTTCCGCTCTTCGTTTTTTCCCCATTCATCGTTGATTCGACGGTCACGCTCATGAAGCGCCTCTTCAGGGGGAATAAGATCTGGCTAGCGCACAAGGAGCATTATTATCAGAGATTGATCAGGATGGGGCTCGGCCACAGGAACCTCGCGCTTCTCGAATATGCATTGATGCTGTCCATAGGCGCATCGTCCCTGGCTGCAGTGCGGGGCTCAAGGAAAATTCAACTGATCCTGCTCGCGGGCTGGGGATTTTTCTTCCTTTTCGCCATGATTCGAATTGACAAACGCTGGGCTCACTTCGACGAATAACATGCCGCTCAGAAATCCTAGAAGCCTCCTGGCCATTTCCCACGATATTGCAGCCGCCCTGATCGCCTGGTATGCCGCCTATTCTCTGCGATTCAACCTGGACATTCCGGATTTCTATCTCAGGCAATTGATCGATTCGCTCGCCATGGTCGTCCCGCTCCAGACCGCGATATTCTGGAGCTTCGGGCTTTACAGGGGGATATGGAAATATGCGAGCATCCCCGACCTGAAAAAAATCATTTATGCGGTCGGAACGGGCATGGTGGCCATTCCCGCATTGATGGTCATGCTGCATTATCCCGTAGGCATTCCCCGGTCCGTGCTCATCCTCTATCCCATCCTGCTCGTGCTATTCATGGGGGGAAGCCGCATCGTTTACCGGACCTGGAAGGAAAAGCGCCTTTACGGCTTTTCGGAAGGCAAGCCCGTGCTGGTGCTGGGCGCCGGGGACGCCGCGGCAAACCTGGTCAAGAGCCTGGAAAGGAGCAGGGAATGGCGCGTAATCGGCCTGCTCGACGACGACCAGAAAAAGCAGGGCAGGATGATCCACGGGGTCAGGGTCATGGGCCCGATAGGGGATCTCCCGGGGATTGCAAAAAACCTTTCCGTGGAAAACGTCATCATCGCGATGCCGAACGTCTCGCACGGCGAAAGAAGAAAGGCGCTCGAGACCTGCACGAAAGCCGGCATCAAAGCCATGACCGTGCCTTCCTTCGAAGACCTGATAGGGGGAAGATTCACGATCTCCCAGATCAGGAACGTCGAACTCGACGATCTCCTCGGACGCGATTCCGTCGAGCTCGATACCGGGGGTTTGAGCGGATTGCTTTCGGGCAAAACCGTCATGGTGACCGGGGCGGGAGGATCGATAGGTTCTGAATTATGCCGCCAGATCGCGAAATTCGGCCCCGGAAAACTCGTCCTTTTCGATCTTTCCGAATATTCCCTTTACAGCATCGAACAGGAATTCCTGGAAAAAGGCATTCCCATCGCCTGCGACATCGGCGACGTCAAGAACGAGGCCAGGGTCAGGCAGGTTCTCGAACATCACCGCCCCGAAGTCATCTTTCACGCTGCCGCCTACAAGCATGTGCCCTTGATGGAAAACGAAAACGCGTGGGAGGCGGTCAGGAACAATGTCCTGGGAACCTATACCGTCGCCAGAATCGCCATGGAATTCGGCGTGAAAAAATTCGTCCTGGTCTCGACGGACAAGGCCGTCAATCCGACGAACGTGATGGGGGCCTCGAAGCGCTTGGCCGAGCTCGTCTGCCAGACCCTGCAGAAAGAAAAAGGAACCCGTTTCATCATGGTGCGGTTCGGGAACGTATTGGGCAGCACGGGAAGCGTGATCCCGAAATTCAAGGCCCAGATCGAAAAAGGCGGCCCCATCACGGTGACCCATCCCGAGATCACGCGCTATTTCATGTCCATCCCGGAAGCTTCCCAGCTCGTGCTTCAGGCGGGGCTGATGGGAAGGGGAGGGGAAATATTCGTTCTCGACATGGGCGAACCGGTAAAGATTGTCGATCTCGCCCGCGATCTGATCAGGCTATCCGGATTCGTTGAAGGCGAAATCGAGATCGCGTATACCGGATTGAGGCCCGGGGAGAAGCTTTACGAGGAACTGCTCGCCGACGACGAGCAGACCCTGCCCACCCATCATCCCAAGCTCAGGATCGCCAAGGCGAGGGTTGAAAGGGAATCCTGGCTCGCCGACCTTCTGAAATGGCTCAATGAGTCGGAAGTGATGGACGACGAAGCAGTCAGGCAGGCGCTCGTCCGCTGGGTTCCGGAATACAGGCGGCGCTGAAGCGATGCCATCGACAAGATCCGATAATGCGGCAAGGTGGGCAGCCATTGCGATCGGCTTTTCCGTCCCGGTTTCGGTTGCGGCTGACAACATTCTGATGCCGCTCGTTTTCCTTCTCTGGATCCTGGGGGGGAACTTCAGGGAAAAATTCCGGATCATCCGGGAAAATCCGGTCGCCCTTTCTGCGCTCGGCCTGCTGGGATGCCTCGCCATGGGCATGTTTTACGGGAATGCGCCCTTCCATAAGGCGCTCGACACGCTGGGAAAATACATCGACCTCCTTTTCGTGCCCGTCTTCATCACCCTCTTCAGGAATGAAGCCGCAAGAAAATGGGCATTGAAGGCCTTTGTCGCTTCCATGCTGCTGACCCTCCTGCTCTCCTATATGCTGAAATTCGGAGTGCTGCACCAGAGTGCCGTTTTTCGCGGCTTCGCAGCCAACCCCTATGTTTTCAAGCTGCACATCACCCAGAATTTCTTCATGTCTTATGCAGCCATGATCCTCGCTGCATGGGCCTTCGACGAAAAAAATGGGAAAAGGCGATTCGTTTCCGGCATCCTTGCG
>JAJZVB010000112.1 GCA_021845885.1 Pseudomonadota bacterium | reverse complement strand
TGACTCAGGAGGGAACCAGGCCGCTTCTGGTCGAAGTCCAGGCCCTGGTCGACGAGGCGCACGCGCCCAACCCGAGGCGCCTTTCCGTCGGGCTCGATCAGAACAGGCTGGCCATGCTGCTCGCCGTGCTGCACCGCCATGCCGGAATAGCCTGTTTCGATCAGGACGTTTTCGTCAATGCTGTGGGCGGGGTGAGGATCATCGAACCCGCTTCCGATCTGGCGGTTCTGCTGGCGATCGTATCGAGCCTCAAGAACAGGGCCCTTCCCGATAAACTCGTGGTATTCGGCGAAGTCGGCCTCGCCGGAGAAGTCCGCCCCGTGCAGAGAGGGCAGGAGCGGCTCAAGGAGGCGGCGAAGCTCGGTTTTTCCCGCGCCATCATCCCGAAAGCGAACAGGCCCAAGGGCGGCATCGAGGGCATGGAAATCATGGCCGTGGAGCGCCTCGGCGACGCGATCGACTTCTGCCGCTAGCTACCAGGGTGCGCCGGAAGAAAAACTCATCGATTCCACCGCATCCATGTAGAGCAGGAAGAAGTTCACGAGCATCGAAACGACCGCGGTGATTTTCCAGGCGGAATGGCGGTTGCGGCTGGCGAGCGGTATTTTCGGCGGGGCAACGACCGGCGAATCCTCCCCGCTTTCCATCGCCAGAAGGAATTCCTCAGGCATTTCGAAACGCCTTTCTGGATCGCGGGCCACCAGTTTCAGAATGATGTTTTCAAGCCATGCCGGGATGTCCGGGCGGTAGCGGCTCGGCTTGACGGGATCGATGAAATCCTTGCCTGCATGGGGATATTTTCCCGTCAGGAGATGATAAAGCGTCACGCCCAGGGCATAAAGGTCGCTGCGGATGCTTGCCGTCTCTCCCGAAAGGAGCTCGGGGGCGGTATAGTTCGGGTCCCCATAAAATGAACTGCAAAGGTTGCCCAGCGAAGGATTCATGGCCGAACCCAGGCCGAGGATGCGCAGCTTGCTGTCTTTCCCTAGATGCAGGTTTTCGGGCCTGATATCGCGGTGGATGATGTCGAGACGGTGAAGCGCGCCCAGCGCCCGGCCGAGCTTCATGCCGATCTGGACGACTTCGGCCACGGTGAAATAATGCCCGTTTTCGATCATTTCGGAAAGGGCGATTCCTTCATGCCAAGTCGTGAGGCCATAGAGGAAATGGCGTTTTTCAGCGTGAACAGTCTGGGGAAGGTAATGCGAAAGGATTTTCTTGCCCAGCCATTCCTCGACGAGCAGGCAGTTTCTGGCTTCACCGTCGAACGCCTGGTCGGGCTTGAGCGTCTTCAGGAGCAGCATCCGTCCATTAGCCAGGTCCTTGACCTTGTATAGCCTTTTCTTTCCCGAGCCCTGCACGAGTTCGATCACTTCGTAATCATCGATTCTCTGGCCTGGAACGAGATGGGGAGGGACGGGGAGAGCGGCTCCTTCCATAAACAGATCCCTGAGCGCTTCCTCGGCCAGGTCGTCTATGCGCAATACCTGGGCTGTGGCATTGCCTTCCCCGTCCGCATCCAGCGCGGCTTCGAGGAGCGCTTTGGCCGCTTCTTCAGGCTCGGGGTGAGCGATCAGCAGTTCTTTCATCCTGTTTTGCCCGAGGGGTTCCCATACCCCGTCCGAGGCGAGCAGGAAGACATCTCCCTGCTTCAGATCCCCTTCCGCATAATCCACGACGAGATGCAGATCCAGCCCCACTGCGCGCTTGAGCACATGCTTTCCCTGCGCTCCTTCCCAGACATGATCCCGGGTCAAAAGGGAGAATTCGCTCCCCCTCAGCCTGTAAATCCGCGTATCGCCGACATGGGCCACCGTATAGCGGTTGCCGCGCAGCACGAGCAGGCTCAGTGTGCTCGCCATGCATGAGAATTCTCTGTGGGATGCGCCCTGGGCGAGCAGCCAGCGGTTGGCTGAGGCCAGAAGCTTGCCCAGCGCATGGGGGATTTCCCATGTTTCGGGCGTATCGTAATAGTCGCTCAGCACGCTCAAAACGGCATATTCGGCGGCCTGTCTTCCGTTCGAGCCGCCTTCCGCGCCGTCCGCTATGGCCGCCACAATGCCTTTGCTGGCGAGCAACTCCCCTTCAGGGGTCACCAGCCCGAAGAAATCTTCGTTGCTTTCCTTCATTCCGGCGCAGCTTTCTGCGCCGAATGCGATTTTCAGAGGCATGATGCGTTTCTCCCGTCGATGAATCCTCTACCATCGACATGCAACTAGCATGCCAAACCTTTATTTTTTCTATCATTATGAAAGTATTAATTTTTTTTTAACGAATGGGAAGGATTTATGCACTGCTCCGGTGCATGTCATTTCGATTGAAGCAGGTTGATGAATTTCTCGGACGAAAGCGGCTGGGAATAGAAGGTTCCCTGGCCGAAATCGCATCCCGCCGCGACGAGCAGATTTCGCTGGGTCGCATTCTCCACCCCTTCGGCGATGACCTTGATGCCGAGCTTGTGGGCCATCACGATGATCGCCTCCGATATGGCCAAATTGCTCGGATCCTGCGTCAGATTGCGGGTGAAGGCCTGATCGATCTTGAGGTAGTCGATATGGAATTTCTTGAGGTAGGCGAGCGAAGAATAGCCCGTCCCGAAATCGTCGATGACGACCGCAATGCCTGCATCCCTGAATTCAAGAAGCATCGCTTCGACTTCCGGGCGGTCCTTCAGCAGCAGGCCCTCGGTGATCTCGATCAGCACATTTTCTCCGGAAAGGCCGAGCGTTTCGAGATGAGCGATCCATTGAGCCTTCGGCGCGCCCGCCATGAATTGCACGGGGGAAACGTTGACGCTGATCCTGAACACCCGCCCAAGACGCTCGGAACATTGCTTTGCGAATTTCGCGGATTCCCTGAAAACCCAGTCGCCGATTTCGTTGATGAGCCCCAGCCTTTCCGCGATAGGCACGAATTCGGCCGGACTGACCATGCCGTGGACGGGATGACGCCACCTCAGCAGCGCTTCGCATTTGTAGATCTCCCCTGAGGTGAGGTCGGCGATGGGCTGGTAATTGAGCTGGAATTGCCCGGCCTCGAGGGCGCCGTGGAGATCGTGCCCGAGCTGCAATCGCATTCTCGATGCGTCCTGCATCGAGCGGGTGAAATAGCTGAACCGGTTCCTTCCTTCGCTCTTTGCCGTGAAAAGCGCCTGATCGGCATTGCCGAGCAATTTGTCGGCATTGTCCGCATCCTCGGGGTAAGCGGCGATGCCCATGCTTCCGGAAAGAAAGGCGATTTCACGCTCCAGTTTGTAGGGGTGGCTCAGCGCATCGATGACGGCCTGCGCCACCTTGCCTATCTGGCTCGCATCCCTCACTTCGGAAAGCATGACGACGAATTCGTCCCCGCCGAAACGGGCGACGGTATCCGATTCGCGCAGGCAGGAAACGATGCGCCTCGAGGCTTCGACGAGAAGCTTGTCTCCGAATCGATGGCCGAACAGATCGTTGACTTCCTTGAATCTGTCCAGGTCGATGAAAAGCAATGCGAATCCATTGTGCGAGCGGCGGCTTTTCTTGATTTCCTCGTTCAGCCTGTCGAGTAAAAGCCTCCGGTTGGGCAATCCGGTCAGATAATCGTAATTCGCTTGGCGCCAGATCAGCTCGCCTGTCCGCTTCTTTTCCGTGATGTCGGTGAACTGGCTGACATAGCGCTGGATGTTCCCTTGTTCGTCGCGGATGACATTGATGATGAGCCATTCGGCGTAGAGCTCGCCGTTCTTTCTGCGGTTCCAGATTTCGCCTTCCCATTGCCCTGTCGATTCGAGGGCCTGCCTCATCTGGTCGAAAAATTCCTTTTCATGCGTGCCCGATTCGAGCAGACCGGGATCCTTTCCGATCACCTCGTCCCTTTCATAGCCTGTGATTTCCGTGAATGCGGGATTGACGTCGACAATCCTGTTCGCGCCGTCCGTCACCATCATGGCTTCGCTGCTGGCGAGATAGATCGAGGCGGCGAGGCGAAGTTTCTCCTCCGCGAGCTTCCAGTCGTTGATGTCCTCGAACTGGATGATGAAATAGAGCGGCTTGCCTTTGCCGTCCTTCAGCAGGGTGGCCGTGCTCCTGACCCATATGGCGCGCCCATCCTGCTGTACGCAGCGCTTCTCCCGCTTGCAGGAAGGCCTGTCGCCATTCAGAAGCGCATCGAGATCGGAAAGGGTTGCAGGGAAATCTTCCTGATGGGTGATTTCCTTCAGGCCCATCTTTTCGAGCGCCTCCCTCTTTTGACCGACGATGTCGCAAAGGGCTTGATTGACCTGCATGAATCGCCCGTCGGGCGCAGTGACCGCCATCCCGATCGGGGCATATTCGAGGATGTCCCTGAAGTGTTTTTCGCTTTCCGCGAGCGCAGCCTTCAGGCTGAGTTCCTGGATCTTTTCCCTGTTCTGGTTCAGGATATGCGCCTGCTCGCTGATCAATTCGTTCAGGAGTTCGACGTAGTGCCCCTCCATCTGCCTCACCACGTCGTGCTCGGAAATCATGCCGAGCGCCTCGCCGTCCCCGTTCACCACGACGAGGTGCCGGATATTGTTCGACTGCATGCGCTGTACCGCATGGATCACGGCGTCTTCGGGGGTAATGGTCGCAACCGGGCTGGACATCACTGTCCCGATCGGCCTGTCGCCGACAGCGAGGCGATACAGCCTGACCATGTCCCTTTCCGTGAGGATGCCCAGAGGGCGCCTTTCTTCGGCAACCAGGATGCAGCTCGACCTGTGGCTTTCCATGAGCCTTGCCGCTTCCGCTAGGCCGGTATTGCCGGGAAGCATGGGAACCTGGCTATTCATCACGCTCGACACTTCTCTCAGGCCGACGAATCCTTCCACCCCCCCTTTGCGGCGGAAATCGGTCTCGGTGAGGATGCCCGAGGCCAGCCCTTCATCGTCGACCACGACGAGATGCCTGATATGGTGCTGCGCAAGCAGATGACAGGCATCGCGATAATCCGAAGTTTCATGGAGGGTGACCAGGGGGCCGCTCATCAGCATGGACGCAGGCCGGTCTGCGGGCAGGTTCAGGCTGAAGGCGTGCAGGATGTCCCTTTCCGTCAGGATGCCGACGGGACTGCCCGCTTCTTCGACAAGCAGG
Source organism: Pseudomonadota bacterium (assembly GCA_021845885.1). Classification (GTDB taxonomy): domain Bacteria; phylum Pseudomonadota; class Gammaproteobacteria; order Burkholderiales; family JABEVD01; genus JABEVD01. Next base: position 1,415 of record JAJZVB010000112.1, on the reverse strand, counting down.
GAACTGATTGCCTGCGCTTCCATCAGTTCCGCGCATTTGGAGAGCGGCTCATCCGGGGAAACCTTGGCGATCTTGCGCGTCATCAGCTCGGCTATGGTCCTGCCTTCGCTGGAAATGCTCATGGACACCCCTTTTCAGCGGCCCGTTAATGAATCATGCCTGCAGCCGCGGCAAGCAGGGCCACCAGCCAGGATGACCACTTCCATGATACCAGAAGCAGAAAGGCGATGGCCGCCAGGCTGAAGTCGAAACCGTTCCTGATGGAGGTCGTCCATACGGGATTGTAGAATGCCGCAAGCAGAAGTCCAACCACGGCGGAATTGATCCCCGGCATGGCCCGCTGCATCGCATCATGTCGGCGCAACTTTTCCCGGAAAGGGAGAATTCCCGCGACCAGCAGGAAGGAAGGGAGGAATATCGCGAAAAGCGCGATTGTCGCGCCGATCCACCCGGAAGGAGATTGCGAGGACACTGCGCCGAGATAGGCTGCGAAGCTGAAAAGCGGGCCGGGGACAGCCTGGGCTGCGCATAGCTGCCCGGAGAGCCCGCTTCCAGGCCGACGAAGGAAGTGAAACCGAGCCTGAGGAAAATCAGGAAGATTTCAATGAATGAAGTCCTTTCGGACCGATCTGGAGTATTCATTTTTTCGGCGCGGGATGAATGCCGATGATATTCAAAAGCAACCCGGGAGGGCAAGCCATTTCGTTCGCCCCATGGTCTATAAAGAAACGAAACCATCCATTTCGCAATTCAAATGAAACTCTCCCAGATAGAATCGGAAGCCTCTCGCCTTTCAGGGCGAATCCCGGAAGAAGAAAGAATGGCATTGCAAAAGAGTCTGATCGCCCTTTGCAAGGTCCGCTGGAAGGAAATCAGGGGGGAAGAACCCCGGGACAGGCTTGAGCGCGCCGTCTGGCAGTTGGATCCGCCGCTTGCCGATCTTTTCCTCGATCTTTGCGCGTCGCAGGATGTCCGCCTTGACGATGTGCTGCACGGGCTCAATCCCGCTCGAGGTCTCGCCCTCGTCGCCCTTGCCGAAATAGGGGAGGGGGAGGAAGAGGAAGTCCGCATCATCCATGAGCCGATGATGCTTTTCGATTCAAGCGATGCGGCCATGCATTATGCGAAGAAGATCTCGGCTTTTCTCCGGGGCGAAATCCCTTTTCCCCCTATCCATCCCCATTCTTCCCGTTCATCCCTCTGGAAGGGGCTCGCCCTGGTCGCCGAAAGCATGAAGCGCTGCGATGCGTCTTCCGCAGTCGTGATCATGGGGCTGCTTTGCGGGAAGCCCCAAGCTGTCGATGACGGGCTGGAGCGCCTTCGATCGAGACTGCTGAACGTGGGTATGCGCTTTCTGGGCATTGACGACGACCATGTCCGGTACAGTCTTCACGGGCGCGAGAGGAAGCCTTTGA
>JAJZVB010000111.1 GCA_021845885.1 Pseudomonadota bacterium | reverse complement strand
ATGTGGGGGATCTCATCGTGGTTTTCCAGTCTGGCGCTTACGGCGCGACTGCAAGCCCCGGCCTTTTCCTGAGCCAGCCCGGCGTGACGGAAGTACTGGTATGAGGAAGGGTCAATGAAAGGAATATGGGGCTGGCTGGGAAGCATTGAGAACGGTGCCGAAACCATTCGAAACATGGCTTCAGGATCGAATTCATCGATCGGCAAGCATGGCGCGGTGGGCGGAGGCTCGGCCTTGGAAAAGGCAGGAGTGCTTGCAGCGGTTTCAGGCCATCCGAAATTTCTGGAGGCTGGTTGCAACGATCTTGCAAAAAGGGAAGGCGAGGCGCATGCCCTGATGAAGACCTATCTGGAGCATGGCGAATCCGCATTCAAATTCGTTTCCGGGGATTTCTCGGCTGCGATAGTCGACGAACGGGATGGTTCGGCCCTGCTCGCAGTGGATCGAAGCGGCATAGGCAGGATGAATTATTCCTTTTCGGGCGGGAATCTCGTATTCGGATCGAGCCTGGACATGATCAGGCGCCATCCTTCGATCAAGACCGAGATCAATCCGCAGGCCGTTTACGATTATGTCTACTTCCACATGGTTCCCGGGCCTGAAACCATCTACAAGGGCATGAAAAGGCTGCTTCCGGGGCAATGCCTGATCTTCCGCAACGGACTGATCGAGGTCAAAGCCTACTGGGAAATGCATTTCGAGGAAGGAACGAGGCGGCCCTTCGTCGAACTCAAGACGGAATTCCTCGAGACATTGCGCTCCGCAGTTCTGAATGCTGCCGAAGGCGCCGAGACGGGAACGTTCCTGAGCGGAGGCACCGACAGTTCCACCGTTGCAGGCATGCTGGGAGAAGTGACGGGAAAACCCGCGAGGACCTATTCGATAGGGTTCGAAGCGGAAGGCTATGACGAGATGGCCTATGCCAGGATCGCCTCGAAACGTTTCGGTACCATGCACCACGAATATTACGTGACGCCCGAAGATGTCGCCTCATGCATCCCGAAAATCGCGGCGCACTACGACCAGCCTTTCGGCAATTCTTCGGCGGTGCCCACCTATTATTGCGCGAAATTGGCGAAAGAGGACGGAATGGAGCGGCTGCTCGGGGGCGACGGCGGGGACGAGCTTTTCGGGGGGAACACCCGCTATGCCAAGCAGAGGGTATTCTCGATTTATGAAGACATCCCGGCGATGCTCAGGAAAATGCTCATAGAACCCCTGGCTTCCGGTCTGCCCGGATCCATCCTTCCCGTGGGGAAGCTGCGAAGCTACATAGAACAGGCTTCCATTCCCATGCCCGGAAGACTCGAGACGTACAACCTGCTGGAGCGCCTGGGACCTGGAAACCTGTTCACGAGGGAATTCCTGGAAAAGATCGATACGGGCAATCCCGGCAGGTTGCTCGAAGGCATTTACAACGGGGCGCATGCGGGGACGCTGATCAACAAAATGCTCGCCCTCGACCTGAAATTCACGCTGGCCGACAACGATCTGCCCAAGGTGACTGAGACCTGCTTTCTCGCGGGAATGGATGTCGCCTATCCCATGCTGGACGATACCGTGGTGGCTTTTTCATCCAGGCTCGATCCCGAACTGAAATTGAAGGGGCTGAAGCTGAGGTATTTCTTCAAGGAGGCCTTGCGCGGATTCCTTCCGGACGAAATCCTCGTCAAGAAGAAGCATGGTTTCGGATTGCCTTTCGGTGAATGGATGAAAAAAGACGGCAAGCTCCAGGCAATAGCGCGCGAAAGCCTGGATTCCCTGAAAAGCCGGAATATCGTCAATGCGGATTTCGTCGACGATCTCATGAGGCTGCATTCGGAATCGCATTCAGGCTATTACGGCAGCATGGTCTGGGTGTTGATGATGCTGGAGCAGTGGTTCAGGCACCACGCCGACCTTTGAGAACCCGCACTTCTTTGCGGGTTTCTTCGTTACTGCAGGCTGGCGATGTACCAGTCGGCCGCTTTTTCGAGCCCCGATTTCAACGAATAACGCGGAGCGTAGCCCAGAAGCCTGGCGGCTTTTCCGATGTCTGCAAGGGAAAAGCGCACGTCGCCAAATCGGAAATCCCTGTAGACGGGAGGCGGGACGTCCAGGCCAGGCACTTTTTCGGCGAGTTGTTCCCGTATCAGATCGTATAGTTCGTTCAATGTGGTCTGCTCGGCGAAGGCGACGTTGTAGACCTGCCCGACGGCTTCATTGTTTTCGGAGCAGGCTGCAAGGATGTTGGCCTGCACGGCATTGTCGACGTAGCAGAAATCGCGGCTCGTCTCCCCGTCCCCGTTGATGTGGATGGGCTCATTATGCAGCATGCCCGAGAACCATTTCGGGATCACTGCGGCATAGGCCCCTTCCGGATCCTGCCTGGGGCCGAACACGTTGAAATACCTCAATCCTGTCGCGTGAAAACCGTAGGTTCTTGCGAAGACGTCGGCATAGAGCTCGTTGACGTATTTGGTCACCGCATAGGGAGACAATGGCTTGCCGATCTGGTCCTCGACCTTGGGCAGTCCGGGATGGTCCCCATAGGTCGAGCTGGAAGCGGCATAGACGAAGCGCGCAACGCCTCCATCCTTCGCTGCAACGAGCATGTTGAGAAAGCCCGTGACATTGCTCGAATTGGTGAGTATGGGATCCTCGATCGATCTAGGAACGCTGCCCAGGGCGGCCTGATGCGACACATAATCGACCCCTTCGCAAGCCTTGCGGCAGGCGTCGAGATCGCAGATATCGCCCTTGATGAAGGCAAACCTGTTCCATTGCGTTTCGGTCACCAGGGACTTCACCTCGTCGAGGTTTTTCCCATTCGAAGTCGAGAAATTGTCCAATCCGACCACCTCCTGATCCAGTTTCAGAAGGGTTTCCAGGATGTTCGAGCCGATGAAGCCGGAAACGCCTGTGACCAGCCATTTTTTCGGCGCCTCAGAGAGCTTGGCGAGGCAGATTTCGTATTCAGTCGTCATGTCATCAGAGGCGCCAGAGGTGGATTCCAGAGCCTGCCAGGCTCTGCTTGTCGTAGATGCCCTTGACGTCGATGACGACGGGGTTTCCGGTGGAGAGGGCAATCAGCTTGTCCACAGTGAGAGAACAGTAATCCGAATGGGATACCGCGACGACCAGCGCTGATGCGGGCTTCAGGTCGTTGAAGGGGGTCAGGGTCACGCCGTATTCGTGAACGGCCTCCTCTGGGTCCGCCAATGCATCGGCTACCTGGACCTGGACGCCGTAATCCTCGAGCTCCCTGATGATGTCGATCACCTTGGAGTTTCTGAGATCCGGACAGTTTTCCTTGAAGGTCAGGCCGAGCACCGTCACGGTGCTGCCCAGCACATTGTGTCCCGCCCTGATCATTTCCTTGATGGTGCGCTGGGCGACGAACTTGCCCATGCCGTCGTTGATCCTTCTTCCGGAAAGAATGACCTGCGGGATGTAGCCCAGCTTCTCCGCCTTGTGCGTCAGGTAATAGGGATCCACACCGATGCAGTGCCCCCCCACCAGGCCGGGCCTGAATTTCAGGAAATTCCATTTCGTTCCTGCAGCCTCCAGCACGTCGCTGGTGTCTATGCCCATCCTGTCGAAGATCAGCGAAAGCTCGTTCATCAGGGCGATGTTGAGGTCCCTCTGAGTATTTTCGATGACTTTGGCCGCCTCGGCCACCTTGATGGTGGGGGCCCTGTGCACGCCTGCAGTGACGACGGATTCGTATACGCCGGCGACGATTTCAAGGGATTCCTCGTCCTGGCCAGAGACGACTTTCCTGATTTTCGTGAAGGTATGCTCCTTGTCCCCGGGATTGATCCGCTCGGGGCTGTATCCGACCTTGAAGTCTATGCCGCACTTCAATCCGGATTCCTTTTCCAGGATGGGAACGCATTCGTCTTCAGTGACGCCGGGGTAAACCGTCGATTCGTAAACGACGATGTCGCCTTTCTTCAAGGCCCGTCCGACGGTTGACGACGCCCTGTGAACAGGGGTGAGGTCCGGCTGGTTGGCGTCGTTCACCGGGGTGGGTACGGCGACAATGTGGAAATCCGCGAGCTTCAGCTCCTCTATCTTGTCGGTGTAGAGGATGTCCGCCATGGCAAGATCAGGGTCTTCGACTTCCCCTGTCCTATCGTGCCCTGACTTCAGCTCCGCTATTCTTGTCGAGTTGATGTCGAAGCCTATGGTTCTTTTGATTTTCCCGAAAGCGACCGCGACGGGAAGCCCCACATACCCCAATCCGACTACCGAAACTATCCTCTTGTTGTCCATGTTTTCCCCGGCAATAGCCTAAATTTGAAATCCGAATGAATCTCGAAAGCCTGATGCAATCGCCAAGCATTTTAATTTATATCGGATGACAATGGAACCGCCTGTGTTAAACTTTTAGGAATTTTTCAAGTTTTTCATGCGATGAGACTTTTCTCGCTCCCCCTGATTCTGGCGAGCCTTGCCGCAACGGTATTCGGCGTCATTCATTATCCCCTGAATCATTCCTGGCTCGCCGCTGCTTTGCTGGGCTATGGCTGCATCCTCTGGCTGAAGCCCGAATCATGGCTTTTCGCCCTTCCCGCGATATTGCCGGTAGCCGATCTCGCCGCCTGGAGCGGGTGGCTGTTTTTCGAGGAACTCGATCTTTTCGTTCTGGTGACGGTCGCAATAGGTTACTGGAAGCTGATCGATGGAAAGGCGACGGCCCGAATGCCCGGCCTCGCTTCCTTGCTGCTTGCCATGCTCGCATTGTCCTATGCGATCAGCGCATGGCGCGGGCTGACGCCATTGCAGCCCTTCGATTTCAATGCATTTAGCAACTACCTGAGCCACTACAACAGCCTGAGGCTTCTTAAGCCTTTCGTCTGGGCGTTGCTTCTTTTGCCGCTGATGCGAAGGAGCCTGGGGAAGACCGAATTGGAGAAATTGTTCGTTCCGGGGATTCTGACCGGATTGGCGCTGGTTTCCATCGTTTCGGTCTGGGAAAGAGCCGCTTTTCCCGGACTCATGAATTTCTCGAGCGATTACCGCATCACGGCGAGCTTCCCTGAAATGCATACGGGGGGAGCCGCGCTGGATGCCTATCTTTCACTGACATTGCCTTTTGTCATCTACTGGATCTTTAAAAACGGGGGGAAAATAGGAACCGCGGCGGGAATACTGTTGCTCGTTGCAGCCAGCTATGCCGCGCTGGTTACGTTTTCTCGCGGACTCTATCTGGGCTATGCCGCCTCCGCAATCATCATGGGATTTTTTTCCATGCCGGGCAAGAAAGGGCTGCCCATGCTCGCCCTGCTCGCCGTTTGCGCATTGCTCATGGCGAAGACTTTCGGCAGCGGGGGCTATCGCGGGCTCTTTGCGGGTAGCTTCCTGCTTTGGGCATCCATTTTCCTGGGCGGGCTCGGAAAGCCGGATATTCCCCTTAAACGGACGCTGTCCTTGGCGGCGGTTCTGGCCGTTTCTTCCATCCTTCTGATTATGCTATCCGGAAAGGGCGCCTACCTCGCCTATGGCCTTTCCCTGGCCGTTTTTCTGGCCGGATTCGTTTTTCTTGCTTCAGGAAGAAACGGCTTGGCGCCCGCTTTTTCGGGATTCCTTGCGATGATGCTCGGGGATGTTGCGGTGAACTGGCACTGGGGGGGCGGTCATGCCGCATTCGACGGGATTCTGGTTTCCCTTTTCGCGGCCATTTTCGCTTTCGGCCATCGAAGGACGAAAAGGCCGCTTTGGATCTGGAACAGGGAGAGCGCCCTGGCGGCGACGACGGGCTTTTTGATCCTGGCGCTCGCCGTTCCCGTGCTCGGAAACTATTACATGAAGGATCGCTTCCTGGGTGCGGAAGGCGACATGCAGGTGAGAACCGATCATTGGTCGGGCGCCCTGCAAATGATGGGTGCAGGCTGGGAACCGCTTTTTTTCGGCAATGGATTGGGCCGGTTTCCAGAAGCGTATTTCTGGAAAAACAGGGAGGGCGAGATACCAGGAACCTATCTTTTCGAAACCGGGCGCGACAGGGCATTTCTCAGGCTGGAAGGCGCCAGGCACCGGATCGGATACGGGGAAGTGCTGCGCTACGGGCAGCGCATCGAAATCGACCCCTACGGGAAATACAGGCTGCAGTTCGATGCGCGCACTGCCGTTCAGGGAACTGTCATGCTTTACGGCATATGCGAAAAATATCTGCTTTATGCGGGGAATTGTTCTCAAGGCGAATTGTCTTTGAAACCCGACGGAGCATGGCATCGCTACGAAATTGAATTGAATTCCAATGCCATGGGTAGCGAGCCCTGGTACAGAAGGCCCACGCTGCAGTTCTCCTTGGCTGACGGGCGGGAAGGCGGTTTCCTCGACGTGAGCGGCGTGAAGCTCGAAGACTGGCCTGGCCATAACCTGATCCATAACGGGGATTTTTCGCATGGCGGAGACAGGTGGTATTTCAGCAGCGACCACTACCACATGCCCTGGCACGAGAAGAACCTTTTTCTCCACGTCTATTTCGACCAGGGGCTTTTCGGCCTTGCCGCCTTTTCGCTGCTATTCGCCTATGCGCTGGCCAGGCTCCTGAAGCGGTCGATGGGGGGGGATTTCCTT